>NZ_VOZH01000013.1:0-102247 GCF_013419875.1 Acinetobacter sp. YH12049
CCTTTGTAAGAAATATTTTTGATTGAATGCGTTTCTATCTTTTCTGCAATCTCGCCAACTTTGTATGTCTGACCGTGATACTCAACTCGATGACCTTCTTTGGCCCGAATCAGCCATTTGAAGCGATTCTTGCTCATCGCTCTTAGATGGGCAATTGAGTCACCTTCACGATCAATGATATGAACTTTTGTTTTCTCAACCGGATACTGTTCGATCGTTTTGATTTGTTCTGCGAGTGAATCCAAATGGGTTTTTCGCTCGCTGTATTGTTCACTGAATGTGGAATAACAGCCTGATGCGTCAGATAGCGTTTGAGCCAATGGTGCAATGGGAAGCCCCGATGCCGCATCAACCAGTAGACTGCTTTGCAGTTCATAGCCTGAATCATATTGATGGGTTCTTTGAAGACGCTGAGTTTTATTGTTATGTTTCATATATTGCAGTTGAGACCAATCATGAATAATCAGCGCATAAGGGTGAGAGGATTGATCAATCTGTTCAAATGCAAGTCGCTGTATTGGCTCATTCAATTGCTTGAAAGAGACTTTTTCATTATTGAGAAATCGCCAAACTGCCTGGGTGGTTGCAAAACTGGACTTCTGGGCAGAGGCCATTTCCTTAATTGCAGGGGCAAGTGAAGCAAGAGGATTCATATTAAGCTTTACGAGGGCGTTGTATCGTCTGACGAGACGTGTATCAAGATGGGAGATATTAAATTGAAGAGCATGCTCTTCAATTTAACCCAAAACTTGGGATTTGTGTAGATACCTATGCCCAAAGAGAGAGGGAACTTAAAGAGAATTACTCAGCATCTGCCATCAGATCAGCGCTCATACCTACAGTATTAAAGCCTGCATCAACATACAGAATTTCACCTGTGATACCATTTGCCCAAGGTGAGCAAAGGAACAATGCTGCATTACCGACATCTTCAATGGTAACATTGCGTTTAAGTGGTGCGACTTTTTCATTTAGGTCTAACATTTTACGGAAAGATTTAATCCCTGAAGCCGCTAAGGTACGAATCGGACCTGCTGAAATCGCATTTACACGAATACCTTCAGCACCAAGACTTGTTGCCAAATAACGTACGCCTGCTTCTAGTGACGCTTTTGCCATGCCCATAACGTTATAGTTTGGCATTACGCGTTCAGAACCTTGGTAAGTCAGCGTCAATAAGCAACCTTGACGTGCAGCCAATAAAGGTTTTGCCGCACGAGCCATCGCAATAAAACTATATGCGCTGATGTCGTGAGCAATTTTAAAACCTTCACGGTCGGTAATATCAGTGAAATCGCCATCTAAAGTATGCGCTGGTGCAAAACCAATTGAATGCACAACACCGTCTAGACCATCCCAATGTTTAGCAAGTTCAGCAAAAGCGGTATCAATTTCAGCGTCCACTGCGACATCACATGGGAAAACTAAAGTTGAACCAAATTGTTCAGCAAAATCATCTACACGTTTTTTTAATTTTTCGTTTGGATAAGTAAAAGCCAGTTCTGCACCTTCGCGATGTAAAGCTTGCGCAATACCAAATGCGATTGATAACTTACTTGCAATACCCGCGATTAAAAAGCGTTTGCCAGCCAATAGTCCTTGTGCCATGTAAAACTCACTCAAAATAATTTAACAGCATAATGCCAAGTCTAAAGCATTTTAGAAATTGCATAATGCGCCTTTTTTTAGAAAACCATCATTGTATAAACAATGTGGAGAAAACCTGATTCAATCAAGCAGCGTCAATATTTGTTGCCGCTTAAGCGTCCAAATGCAATGCTTGTAATGAATTTCTCCATAAGATCTGTGCAATCTCAGATTCAGTACGGTTTAAGCTCTGAGCCAAACCCAGCAATACATAGGGCAAATTGACCGGCGTATTACGAGTACGCCCTTCCGTCGAATGCTGACAACATAAGGGTGTCATATCGGGACAGTCGGTTTCTAAGACCAAATGTGCCGCCCCTAAAGTCTGAACCACTTGATGTAATTTTTTTGCATTGGGATTGGTGATTTGCCCCGTTACACCAATTTTAAAACCTAGCTTGGTAAATGCCTTCGCTTCTTCAACACCACCACTAAATGCATGTGCGATACCACCGAGCTTAAATTGATGCTTTTTCAACATCGAAAGCACCTCCGCATGGGATTTTCGAATATGCAGCAATATTGGTTTATCAAACTGCTGTGCTAACTCAAGTTGTGCGGAAAAATA
This sequence comes from Acinetobacter sp. YH12049, assembly GCF_013419875.1. Taxonomy (NCBI): domain Bacteria; kingdom Pseudomonadati; phylum Pseudomonadota; class Gammaproteobacteria; order Moraxellales; family Moraxellaceae; genus Acinetobacter; species Acinetobacter sp. YH12049. Next base: position 2,216 of record NZ_VOZH01000013.1, read on the forward strand.
CTGCTGCTGCTTTTGAAAAAGTTCAGGCTGCTTATGCTGTTTCAAAAAGGTATCTAAACCTATTTCACCCACAGCAACACAATCATGCTGCTTTAGCATCTGTTCCACATCGAACAAATGTTCTGTACGGTGTTGCTCAATATAAAACGGATGTAAGCCGGGAGCTAAATAGCTTGTTGGAACATTGGATAAACGAGCTAAAAACTCTTGGGTATGCAGCAAATCTTGAAAACGTGACTGTACAAAACCAATCAATACCAACGCATCGACACCCGCCTGTTTGGCAGCATACGCCAACTGTTCCCGATCAGCGTCAAAATCGGGAACATCAAAATGCGTATGCGTATCAAACAGTGAGTAAGTCATTGAACTAATTAATTTGCTTTTGCGGCTGAGGCTTCAACAGCTTCAACTACTGGTAGATATTGCTTTTTCAAGATACTTTGCAATTGATCATACGGAATGGTCAAACGTGGTAAACCCGCCACATATGGCCCAATTTCATATTCGGCATATTGCAAAATTAGACCTTGCTGACTTAGATAAAAGTTATCAGACAGTTTAAATTTCCAAATCTGTTCATATTCTTGAACATTGTCCGCCAACTTGGCATCTTTCACCCAAGTTTTAAAGACTTCATAGCCCAGCTTTTCAAGTTTAGTACGTTGATTGGGCAGCAATATGTCATTGAGCTGTACCAATTTTTGAGTGCTTAAATCGAAGTTATAATATTGCTGTGCAGAAGAACCATGCGCCCCACCTAAATATGAGCTGGTATTTAAAACCACTGTTGCCAAGGGTTTTTCAGCATTCAATATTTTAGGTTTAATCATCAAACTGATTTGCTGATTGGCGCTTAAAGATTTCAACTCTTTATCTAAATTTAAAAATGCTTGCATATAAGGCTGCGTGGCTTTTTCCAATTTTAATTTGGGCGTTTCAACCTTTGCCAAAGCAGATTTTGCTTCAGACGCTGCAGGTACTTCACTTGCAGCGGGAGCATCAGTACTCAGCGTTTTATCTTCTAAAGGCGATACAGATAGAATTTCACCTAACTGTTTTAGAATTTCCGCATCAATCAATTCATCAATAAAGGCTTGATTACTGTTTAAGCGTTCAACTGAAATTTCAGGGCAGACTCCGCCATCACATTCAGGTAAATTCAGTTGTAATTTTTCCGCATCACCAATCAGTTTTGCACTCAAATCTGGCTGTTCAGTTTTGGCTTGATCCGGCTTTTTTTCAGGTTCAGCTTGTTGTGGCTGACACGCCGTGAATGCAACAGAAACTGCCAATATTGAGCTTGCCCAAATTTTATTTTTTTGCACCATTGCTTCAACCTTTCATTTCGAATAATTGATATTTATCTCGGTAAATATCTCATCAAATTAAATACTTTCGTTGTTTAGAACATATGCTGATAAACGTCAGCTTTCAATACTTGTTGTGTTTGCGCTTTGCTGAGATAAATATCCAGTTGTTTACTATCTTTGACAATTTCATCTGTACGGTAATGCAAACCGACACCTTCTTGATCAAAGAACCAATCTGCTTGGCCCCAATAGAGTTTTTTCGGTGCCGATTTTTTGACATCTACCTCTTGTTCATCTAACCATTTGCTATAGGCTTGCTGCACAATAGCATCCATATTTTGCTGTTGCTTTGCATCAATAATATCTAAAGGTTTAAGATTCTTTTTCGCACGGCGGTCTGCCACAAAAAAATAATAACGCTCTTTGACCGTGATATTTTCCTGTTTGGTATCAACACCGATTTGCAGTAACACATACTGATTCCGTTGATATGGAACTCGTGTGTACATGGCCAATTCATAGGCTTTATTGGTTTTAAACTCTGCTTGCCAAGCATCTGATTTTTTCACATATGCATCGACAGCTTGTTGGAGATTCATATTTTGCTTTAATGCAATCTGATCTTGTACGACGCTGGCCTGATTCTTTTCAATCCAGCCATTCAACCATGTATCTACGGTCTGAATGGTTTGTATCTCTAAATCAATACAACTTTTATTTTCACAAAACGGTTTGGCAATTTTTGCGGCTTGCTCTTGGATATTTAAATAGAGCAAAACATCAGGATTGATTACGGCCGCTTCAGAAGCACCACCGTCGGCCGGCTTTGTCGCTTTGTTTTCTTTTCCTGAATCACATGCACTGAGCAGCAAAACACTCCCCAAAAGTGCAAAAACTGTAGCATCCTTGAATATTTTCATGATGTCCTAAACGACCAAATGATTGCGTAATGTATGGATTTAAAAACTCTACCACAAAATAAAACAGCTTCACGAAGAAGCTGTTTTATTTCTGTAAAAGAACAACTTAGTGTTCACGTGTATTACGGAACACGATATCCGGATAACGTTCTTGCATTAACTGTAAATTCACACGACTTGGTGCAAGATAAGTTAAATGACCACCGCCATCGACAGACAATTGGTCGTGTGCTTTTTTCTTAAATTCGTTGAATTTTTTCTCGTCATCACACGATACCCAACGTACGGTATTGATGCTTACAGGCTCGTAAATACAATCAACTTTGTATTCTTCTTTCAGCCGATACGCCACCACTTCAAACTGAAGCACCCCCACAGCACCCACGATTAAATCGTTACTGTTTTGCGGCATAAAGACCTGAGTTGCACCTTCTTCTGAAAGTTCTTTTAAGCCTTTTTGTAGCTGTTTTGACTTCAAAGGATCTTTTAAACGCACGCGACGGAACATTTCAGGGGCGAAGTGAGGAATACCGGTAAAGTGTAAATCTTCACCCGAAGTGAAAGTATCACCGATTTGAATCGTACCATGGTTATGCAAACCGATAATGTCGCCCGGCCATGCTTCTTCAAGGTGCTGACGGTCACCAGCAAGGAACGTTAAAGCATCACTAATACGCACATCTTTACCTAGACGCACATGTTTCATTTTCAAGCCTTTTTCATACTTACCTGAACAGATACGCATGAATGCAATACGGTCACGGTGTTTTGGATCCATATTGGCTTGAATTTTAAAGACGAAACCTGTGAAGCCTTCTTCAGTCGCTTCAACTTTGCGGTCTTGCGTCGGATGTGCTTTAGGTTCAGGCGCATATTGACTAAATGCATCCAAAACATGGTCTACACCAAAGTTACCGAGTGCCGTACCAAACAGGACTGGCGTTTGACGGCCTGCCAAAAATTCATCACGGTCTAAAGGTTCATTGGCCATTTGAACCAGTTCCAACGACTCTTCAAATGCAGCCCAAGCGAGATCGCCAACTTTTTCACGCAAATCTGCATAGTCATAACCATCACGGACTTCAATATCCGTAATGGTTGAACCGAAACCTGCCTTATAAACGTAGAATTTTTCTTCAAGTAGGTTAAATACACCCGCAAAGTCACGACCTGTACCCAGTGGCCAAGTAATCGGAACACATTTAATTTTTAATACGTTTTCGATTTCATCAAGTAGTTCTAATGGCTCACGAATTTCACGGTCCATTTTGTTGACGAATGAAATAATCGGCGTGTCGCGCATACGACACACTTCCATCAATTTGATCGTACGATCTTCGACACCTTTTGCACCATCAATCACCATAAGTGCAGAGTCAACGGCAGTTAATGTACGGTAGGTATCTTCAGAAAAGTCTTCATGCCCTGGGGTGTCGAGCAAGTTAATCATCTTGTCTTTAAACGGGAACTGCATAACCGAAGTGGTGATCGAAATCCCACGTTCTTTTTCCATTTCCATCCAGTCAGACGTTGCCGCACGATCAGATTTACGGCTTTTTACCATACCTGCAACCTGAATCGCCTGTCCCCATAACAACAGTTTTTCTGTCATTGTGGTTTTACCGGCATCGGGGTGGGAAATAATAGCGAAAGTACGTCGCTGAGCGACCTGTGTCGCTAATTCTTCTTTAAAACTCATGAAAGACACCTACTGCAAAACTCGCAGTGCAAAAGATCAGATCTGATCAATATGGAAAATTGGCGATATTGTATCAGATTGACCATTAAAAATAATCAACCACATCGGGTTGAGTCAAAATCTTAGCGTGGCGTGTCTTGATGTTTTACATTGGATGACGACCTGTTTTTATCGACGATATAACGTATTCCACTGTCTTTTTTCTATACTCATTGGCAATGCGATAAGACTACAAATGACTTTATTCAACTTTCGCTTTCATGCTTTCTTCAAGCTGTGTCACTGGCATCGGCATTCCTAACAAATATCCTTGCAACTGTTGGCAACCTAAACGTTTTAAAATTTCTGCTTGTTGTTCTGTCTCTACACCTTCTGCAGTGACCGTTAAACCCAGTCGAATTGCCAAGTGAATAATACTTTCTAAAATAATTTCTTCTTTAGAACCGACGCTCAAATTGCGGATAAACTCACGGTCAATTTTCAGTTCATCTACAGGCAGTTCTTTTAAATACAAGAAACTTGAATGTCCCGTTCCAAAGTCATCAATCGCAACTTTAATCCCCATCTGTCTCAAATGTTCAAAAGTCACGATACTGGCATCGATATGATGCATCGCTGTTGACTCGGTAATTTCAATAATTAAGTTTGACGGGTTAATTTCATACCGTGCAAAAAGCGACTCTAAGGTACTAAATAAATGTTTATGTTCAAACTGAATGGCCGATAAATTGACTGCAATTGGATACAGCGGCATATTCAGCTTTTCCCAGTGCTGAATTTGCTTACAGGCTTCTTCAAGCGCCCAATAGCCCATGGCAATAATCAGTCCAGTTTTTTCAGCGCCATTGATAAACTTATTTGGCGTCAGCATACCTAAAGTTGGATGATTCCAACGAATTAAGGCCTCTACCCCACAAATTTCACGATCAGCGGCATTGAATTTTGGCTGATAAAATAAAATAAACTGCTGCTCTTCTACCGCTTTATACAAATCATTGATCAGTTTCGTCTGACTTTTTTCTTCAAATTGGTCGGCGGTATAATTAAAGAATGAATAGGTATTACGCCCTTGATACTTCGAACTCAACATTGCAGTGTCTGCATTGATCAGCAGATCTTGCAAGTTCGCACCATGTTCTGGGTACATCGCAATACCAATACTGCCTGAAATATTGATTTCCTTACCTGCAATCAAGAAGCTTTCTTGCATCAATTCCAATATTTTTTCAGACATTGCTGTAGCGGAGTCATTGCTTGCCGACTCAAGCACAATCAGAAACTCATCGCCACCGATTCGTAGTAATTTGGCTTGATCATCGATTAAACGATGAATACGTGTGGCAATTTGAATCAGCAGTTGATCACCGACATGGTGTCCAAACACATCATTTACCGCTTTAAAACGGTCAATATCAATATAAATAAAAGCAATTTTATCTTGTCTTAAGCGATGCTCAGTAAATAGAAAATGTGCATATTCAGCCAAAAACAATCGATTAGGTAAACGGGTCAAATTGTCCTGTACCGTTTGATTGGCCAGTTCTCGATTTGCGCACATCAACTGCAAACTACGATGCTCTAAACGTTGCTCTAGTACTGCAACGCTAAAGGCTGCCATCAACAATAAACTGGTGACAAATAAGACAATAAACAGCAATAAATTGTGATTAATTTGAGCCGCGACCAATACATCCATCGAGTTTAGCGGTACAAAATCTACAGCCGCCATACCAATATAATGCATAGCGACAATGCTAAAAGTCAGCATGACCGCAACAAAGGCATTCATGATGTTACGTTTAGACGAATACTTATTTTTAAATGTCAGCCAAAATGCTAAACCTGAACCACAAATCGCGACCAAAATCGAACAGATAACAATTAAAGGTTCGTAGCGTTGTTCATAGCCCTGAACGGCTAAACTCAGCATGCCGGTATAATGCATGCCGGAAATGCCAAGGCCCATTAACACGGAGCCTAAAATTAAACGCGGAAAAGGTAAGGTCGGACGAGTGGTCAGCCACACTGCAAAAGTGGATGCAACAAAGGCGATAAAATAGGAAGTTAGGGGCAGACTGGTATCAAAACTATGATTTGAAGGCAAATGGCTGGCCATCATGCCTACAAAATGCATGCACCAGATCGCAGCACCTAAAATTGCGCCACTGAATAATAAAATGACATTTTCATATCTTGGTCGTGTTCCACGGAACAACATTTGTTCGAGTGAAACAGCTAAGTAACAACTTAATAATGCAACTACGATTGAACCAACGACCAGATTGTAATCATAATGAATATGGGTCATATCAAGCGTTCCGCTTAGGTTATCGTGGCACTTTCTTTAACCGAATTACCCAATCTATCTCTTCCCTTTAACTTGTTACATTTTCAATTACTTACTTATTTTCTCTTAGAATCTATTAGTCTACGGTAATGGTCAAGTCTTTCTTTCAAGATTTTAAGCAACTGATTAATTTAAAAAAATAAAGCTTGATGAAGTTCACTAAAACTTAAACTTTTGATAAAAATTGCATCAGGTGTTTATTATTTTAGAACAGTTTCTAATCATAATAAAATGAATAAGTTAGAATCATTTATAGATTGCTTTCTAGATTTAAATCGAACACCGCCCTACTCACAAAAAAATAGCGAGCCGTAGCTCGCTATTTCTCAATGGATAAATTCATCTTTTCTGTCAAAAACTCAAGCAATCATCTCAATGTTATTTATGGATGAATTACTTACTTTTTGGCTGTTGTTGTATGCGTTTTGCCTTGTAATTTGGCATAGTCCATTAGCACGTTTGCTGCTTCCGTCACAAAGACTTCTTCTTCAGGCAGTGCTGGACGTTGGTTTGCCTTCATTTTTGCACGTGCCTCCACCAATGCATCCATAGACGCTTGGTAGCTTTCCCAGTTGGCATAAGGTTTTTGACCCACCACTTTACGACGCTGATTTTCAGCATCCAAAGACTTTTGCTCTAGTGCCAACAGCTCGGCTTTACGCTTCGCTAAGTCAAGCACCACACGCTTTTGCTCTTCTGTCTTTTTCGCAATCGCAGTACGTTGCTCTAAATATTTAAATTGCGGATCAATGCTGACACGTTGCTGAGATGACTTAATCAAATCGGGAACATAGGCTTGGATCGAGCCTTCACGTTTAAACGGTGCTGTAGGAATGGTATCCCACTGTAAAGCATTTTTCGCTTTACGTTCACCAAACTCTTCATTGTAAATATCAACCAACTTAATATCAGGCACGACCCCTTTATTTTGGGTACTGCCGCCAGTCACGCGGTAAAATTTACGTTGCGTTAAGGTTGCTTGACCATAGGCTAAAGAGTCAAGTTGTACCTGCGCTGTTCCTTTACCCGTTGTGGTGCTACCAATCACCACACCACGTTCATAGTCTTGAATCGCAGCAGAATAAATTTCACTCGCAGACGCCGAAGCCAAGTTAATCAATACTGCCAATGGACCTGCATAAGTTTGCGCGCCCCCATCATCATCTTCAAACACGCTGACATTGCCATTGCCATCACGGATTTGCACCACTGGACCTGATTTAATCACTTGACCAAGCATACGTGCCACTTCTTCAAGTGAGCCACCAGGGTTGTTACGTAAGTCAATGATGATACCCTCAACATTTTGAGCATCTAAAGTTTTTAAGGCTTTATTGGTATCTTCTGACACAGAACGGTAGTCTGTACCTGCACGACGTGCACGATAGTTCAAGTAAAACGATGGAATTTCAATTACACCGAACTTATGTTTTTTGCCATCACGCTCAATTTCAGCGGTACGTGAACGCACGCCTGCATCTTCTTCTTGAATCACATCACGTACAATTGTGACATTTCGCGCTTGATTCATGGACGCACCAGCACCCAATAAACGTAGAGTCACTTTGGTGCCACGTTTACCACGAATCAGTCCGACAATTTCATTACTCGGCCAACCGATCACATCCACCATTTTGTCGCCATCTTGGGCAACACCAACGATACGATCGCCTGACTTGACTTGTCCTGATTTGCTAGCAGGACCACCTTCCACAATCGTCTCGATTTTGGTGTAGTCTTCATTACCACGTTCAGGACGGATCGATACCCCAATCCCTTCCAATTGCAGCGTGGTTTGACGGTTCAATTCCATCACATCTACAGGTGGAAAGTAATTACTGTGCGGATCATACGTCAGCATCATGGCATTCAGAGTTTTATCAAGCACATCATCGCTTTTTAAACGACTAATCCGCTCTAACTGACGTGTATAACGCTTGGTTAAAGTCTGTACAGGTGTTAAGTCTTCAGGACCTGTTAAGTCTTGACCATTTGCCAGTGTTGGGTCATCTTTCAACGCTTTTTGTTTGGCTTTCTCTTCTTCTTTGCTGATGGTTAAGTTGATCAGCTGAGAGACCAACATTTTATTCCAATGCGCACGCTGTTCTTCTGTCGATTTAAAGAATGGCGCTTTTTCACGATCGGTTTCGATGTAGCTATTCGGTTGATTTAAATTTTGTGGCTTTTTCAGCTCTTCCAACATATAGGTGTAGAACTGTTTTAGGCGCTCACGATATTGCGCATGGATGGCATACGGCCCTGTTAAATTGCCTGCTTTAAGGTTTGCACCAAAAGTTGAGCCATAACGTTTTTTATAATTTTCAATGTCCGATGCCAAGAACAACGTATGTTCAGCGTCTAAACTATCAATATAAAAATCTAAAATACGGTTAGACGTATTGGCATCTAAACGCTGATTTAAATAGTGTTGACGGTCTACCAATGTTGCAAGCTGACGTGAGACCAAGGCTTGTTCTTGAGTGGGTTGAATGGTACCCGCGCTCACTGCTTCTGTATTATTGGCAGCAATTGCGTCATTCACCACATGAGTGAAAAAGAATCCACCTGTCGCAATCGCAACGGCACAAGCTAATGTTTGAAGTTTCATAAATAATTTGTACTTCCTTGGTATTAAGACCAATATTACCGTGTTGGTTTTCGACCTGAATTGAATAGATTCAAAATCTTAAACAACTTAATATGTTTATGTCGTGTAGTTTTATCATATTCTCTGCTGACAAAGTGTAGCAAATCATTGCAGAATTCAGGTATTGTTTTTCCTTAAAAATTCCAACACGGACACCGAATATGATTGGCGCATTAATGCTCGACATTGCTGGCACAGAACTTACCCAAGAAGATATTGAACTATTACAGGCACCACAAGTTGGCGGCATGATTTTATTTGGTCGCAACATTGAATCTCCTGAACAAGTTCGTGCCCTGACCGACCATATGCGTCAAATTCGTCCTGATATTTTAATTGCCGTCGATCAAGAAGGTGGTCGTGTACAACGCTTAAAGCAAGGCTTCACACTCCTACCAGCTATGGGTAAGTTTGGAGAACTTTACTTAACTGAACCTGAAAAAGCAGTTGAACTGGCTGAACAATGTGGCTGGTTGATGGCGGCTGAAGTCCTTGCGGTCGGGATCGATTTCAGTTTTGCACCAGTGCTGGACTTAAATGATGTCAGTGATGTGATTGGTGACCGTGGTTTTGCCAAAAATATGCAAGACATCATTCCACTTGCAAGTGCCTTCCTAAAAGGCATGAAACGTGCTGGAATGGCATCTACAGGTAAGCATTTCCCAGGCCATGGCTCGGTGAAAGCAGACTCACATGTTGCTGCTGCTATTGACCATCGTAGTTATGAAGAGATCTACCAAAAAGACATGCAAAGCTTTATTCAACTGCAACCACAGCTTGATGCCTTAATGCCTGCGCATGTGATTTATGAAAATATTGATCCTAATCCTGCTGGATTTTCACCGTATTGGATTCAGAAAGTCTTACGTCAAGAGCTCCAATTTGATGGCGTTTTATTCTCCGATGATTTAAGCATGCAAGCCGCTTGTGTCGCTGGCGGCGCAGATGCTCGTATCCAAGCAGCATTAAATGCAGGTTGTGATATGGGCCTCGTGTGTAATAACCGTGAATCTGCATGCATTGCGCTGGATGGCATTCAAAACTTGGCTCTCCCAAATCAAGAACGCCTAGAACGTATGCGCGGTAAAATCCCACAGATTGAGATTGGACAAAGCATTGAACTCGGGGCGGACTGGCAAAACGTGCGTAACCGTATTGTGGATTTTAAAAATCAATATTGCTAATCCAAGACTTTCAAAATTCTAGAAAATGGAGCACGACAAGGTGCTCCTTTTTGATTTATGATGAAGTCAAAATAAGTGCTTCGGCGCTATACAAAAATTGCCAATAAAAACAACATTAGGTCAGGACGACATGACACAAAGTTTATCGGAACATCGACACATTTCCTTTACAGCACATTACACCGGCTATATTTGGTATAGCATGGGGATTTCACATCCCGTTTTTGCCACACGTAAAGGCAAATTTTTAGCACGTTTAGTCCATCCCTTAGAAAGCTGGGCAGAAAAGAATGTGGGCGGTAGCATGCGTTCGACGCTTAAACAGCGCCATGCCATGATCGATCAACATTTAGATCAACTCATTGCCCAACACCCTCAGCTACAAGTACTCGAAATTGCCTGTGGCCTCTCCCCGCGCGGTTGGAATTTTCGTACCAAGCATCCTGAAATTGACTATCGTGAACTCGACTTGCCAGATATGGCAAAAATCAAAACACAGGCACTTAAACAGATTGACCCGCATGCCCCTGAGGTCTTAACTGGCGACATTTTCACTCAAGATTTTGAACGTATTTTTCAGAGTTTTGACCCTGAACGTCCTTTGGTGGTGATTAGCGAAGGTCTGATTAATTATTTTGATCAAATCCTACTGAATAAATTATTGCAAGGGATCACCGAATATGGCGCCTCATTTCAGGAATTGCATTATCTGACCGACATCTATCCAGAACCCGTTAAGAACCGTTTAGCACGTTTTATTTGGGCCAGTAGTAAATTACTCAAAGTCATGTCTCGCAGCGCTTTTACTTTTCATTTTCAATCCCCTGCTGAATTACAGCAGTTTTTCACCCATACAGGATTTGAAGAAGTAAAAGTCGTTCAGCCGGCCTTATACTTTCCACAACAGCAGCAAGAACAAGTGATTCCTTTTCACGATGCAGAGCAGCACTGTGGAGATTTGGTTTGGATGGTGCATGCCAAAACAAAAAAACAGCGCTAAAGCGCTGTTTTTTTTTAGTTGTTCATGTTTTAACTTACAGCTTCTAATATCAACACATCTTCTTTTTGGCGTTGTACAAAGCGCAATAAGCGTTCTGCCAACTCAAAACTACCATGCTTAAATAAAGCGCGAACCTGTGTATCCACAACGTCAAAGATGAGACATTCAATTTTAAACTCACCTTCTTCATCTTCTAGATGTAATGCCAAATCCCGTGGATATGCGTGCATGGAGTCCAACATTTCAGCCTGCACATTCAACAACACCCCAAAATAATTTAAATCTATAATTTGAGTGTCAACCACAAGGTCTGAATGGCGATGAGATAAATGCGTGAATGGCTGTTGTACAGTTACACGCGCTTCGCCACGGCGTTCAATATTTTGCATTTGCTCACGGCTCATTGGAATGATCCCGTCCAACTGCTGAATAGACTCACCGCGTAGATAAGTTGCAAACAAATTCATGGTTTCCTTACGGCGTTGCAACTGCGGTAAATGATCCGCATTGGCAATCATAGCAAATTGCATATTCGGACATTGCAATGCAAAGCCCGCATTTTCATGTGGCAAAGTAAAACTGTCGTACTGCCCGCATGACACCAATACATCACACTGTGGAATCGGCACGTCTTGCAAACGCAGCAAACGATTACAGTTAATGTCATAACGCTCTTGTTCGGTATTGGTGAATTCAGCCATTTGTCTAAAGAACAAACGCTTCGCTGTCGGTGACATCCGCGTCACATCCAGTTTGGCATGATTAACCAAATACAAAATCACCGCTTGACCAAATTCATCCATGCGCTGTTCTTTCATCAAATGCAAGGATTCCTCAAGCAACATGCGCCAGCTCTTGCGCGTTTTTTGCATCACGCCCATTAAAATCATGCGATCAATCAATTCAGGACGTTGATCCGCTAGTCCTGCTGCCACCACTGAACCTAGTGACATCCCCATCACGGATACTTTTTCTAGCCCGACGATATCCAACCAAACGCCCAACATCTGCGCCAGATCACCCAACTCTAAAGTACCTGCTGACACCGCAGTATCGACATTGGTAATTTGCTGGTTTGAGCCCATGGAGGGTAAATCAATTAAAATAATAGGGCCTGCCGCAAATAGTTGTTCGACACAATATTTGTAGGAATTAAAGTTTTGAAATGCCCCACCAATAATAACAATCGGTGTGCGATGAATGGTTTCAGGTTGTGCAATGGCCATATATTCGACCTTCCAGCCATCAATCCATGTCGTTCTGGCAGGCTGTTTAAAGCTTTGCTTGTCATACAGATCGAAAAAACTGTAATGCGTACTTTCCTGTACGGTGGGATCCATTTGGATAATGGAATTCATATTCCTTTCCTCCATTCCTGCCTTATTTTTATTGTCAGGAATTCATTTAGAGACTCTGCTCGACTTAGCGTCCTGCTCTTTAATCGTTATTTGTACGACTTCAATGTCGCTATTGTTTCATTCTATACAGAGGTTCATTTTACAAGCAACTGATATCCCCGCCGCTTATCTACTTTTGTTCTAAAAACAATTTCAAAATGTTAATTCTGGTCAGCATGTACAGTCGAATATGCACTTAAGTGCTTCATTGTTCAGTCACAGGCTGTTAATATCGAGTTGAAATTTCTAAGTGATCAAACCGCTATGCAAGAGTCTATTGAACAATACATGCAAACGGTAGGACAGCAAGCACGCACAGCATCACGTGTGCTCGCAGGGGCTTCTACCCAGACTAAAAATAATGCCTTATCAGCAATTTATACTGCTTTACAAAACAGTGAAAATGCAATTTTGGCAGCTAACCAGGTGGATATGACTAAAGCGCATAACAACAACTTGGATAGTGCTCTACTTGATCGCTTAGAACTTACCCCCACACGCTTTAAAGGCATGCTCCAAGGTCTAAAAGATGTGATCGCACTGACTGACCCGATTGGCGAAATCACCGATATGGCCTTTCGTCCGACAGGTATTCAGCTGGGCAAAATGCGCGTGCCGCTAGGTGTTGTCGGCATGATTTACGAATCTCGCCCGAATGTAACGCTTGAAGCCGCATCTTTGGCGCTTAAATCAGGTAACGCGATTATTTTACGTGGTGGTTCTGAAGCTTTGGAATCTAACCAAGCAATTGCGGCAGCGATTCAACATGGCTTAACTGCCGCTGGCGTGCCTGAACATGCCGTTCAAGTAATTAATACCCCAGACCGTGCTGCGGTTGGCCAATTAATTACCATGCCTGAATATGTCGATGTGATCGTACCTCGTGGTGGCAAAGGCTTAATTGAACGTATCACCAATGAAGCACGTGTGCCTGTTATCAAACATCTTGATGGTAACTGCCATGTTTTTGTGGAAGCTCAGGCTGATTTGCAAAAAGCATTACCTATTGCGCTTAATGCCAAAACACACCGTTATGGCGTATGTAATGCCATGGAAACCTTGCTCGTCGATGAAAATGTCGCTGAAGAGTTTTTACCACGCATTGCTGAACTTTATGCTGAGAAAAAAGTTGAACTTCGTGGCTGTAATGAAACGCAGCGCATTTTGGGTGAATCGATTGTTCCTGCAACTGAGGAAGATTGGTACACCGAATACTTAGGCCCTATTTTGGCAGTGAAAGTCGTTACAGGCCTAGATGAAGCGATTGAGCACATCAACAAATATGGCTCACACCATACCGACTCGATCATTACCGAAAACTTTAGTCTGGCTCGTCAGTTCTTGGCGCGTGTAGATTCAAGTTCAGTGATGATCAATGCCTCAACGCGTTTTGCGGATGGTTTTGAATATGGTCTTGGTGCTGAGATCGGCATTTCAACCGATAAAATCCATGCACGCGGACCAGTCGGCCTAGAAGGTCTGACTTCTCAAAAATGGATTGTATTTGGTGATGGTCAAATTCGCCAATAACACCCAATAAGACAATGAAAGCTGTGCTTTTCTGAGTAAAGGCACAGCTTTTTTTATGACGATTTAAAAAACTAGACCCAGGGTTCACATATTGAAATATAAGCCTGTAAACACACAGGATATAGAATCGAAAACAGATTTTTTGACAATTAAATGCTTAAGAAGAATAAGAAAAGTTCAAATTACCTGCTTTTTGCAACAATTTGAGGATTACAGCGCAGCAACCGCATGTTATGTTCTATGTATATCGCTTAAATCGTATAAATTTTGAGGATTATTTTATTAATAAATGAAAACTATGAACTGATAAATTTTAATTATTATTGTGCTCAGGGTCGATAGTGCTTAAGTCTAATCTCCTAAAGTCTATCTAGGACGATAAAAAAACCCATGATAAAACATCATCACAGATCTAAATTGCATCAATCAATACAACTGCAATCAGATCAACATTATGGATAAGTATTTCAATTAGAATTCGGGTATTTAAACGTGTCTACATCAGTATTAGTAATTAACTGCGGATCTTCTTCTATCAAATATGCGTTAGTTTCTGAGCGCCGTGAAGATCGTATTTTTGGTCTGGCCGAGAACCTAGGTTCTGCTGATGCACGTATTAAAGGGGTCACTACGGGTGGTGCTGCGCTTGAGCTGTCTATTCCACATGCTGACCATGAAAAAGCCCTTGAAACTATTTTAGAGCGTTTGGCTCACCATAATCCTCAAGCGATTGGTCACCGCGTGGTACACGGCGGTACATTAACCAAAGCTGAGCTATTAACACCAGAAATTATTGAACGTATTCGTGAAGCTACACCGCTTGCGCCATTGCATAACCCTGCTCACTTGGTGGGTATCGAAGCAACCATGCGTTTGTTCCCTGAACTTCCGCAAGTAGCCGTATTCGATACAGCATTCCACCAAACAATGCCGTCTCATGCATACCGTTATGCTTTACCAAAATTCTTGTACACACAACATAACGTACGTCGTTATGGATTCCATGGTACTAGCCATGCCTACGTATCTGAGCGTGGCTCAATGTTGGCAGGCAGCTTTAAACAAGGTGGCTGGTTAACTGCTCACTTAGGCAATGGTAGCTCGACTTGTGCGATTTGGAATGGTCAATCTGTAGATACGTCAATGGGTCTGACTCCACTTGAAGGTGTGGTGATGGGCACACGTAGTGGTGATGTTGACCCAAGTATTCACAGCTTCCTTGCGAGCAACTTAGGTTGGGATATCTACAAAATCGACAAGATGCTGAACAGCCAATCAGGCCTACTCGGTTTGTCTGATCTATCAAATGACATGCGTACATTGATCGAAGCATCGGAACAAGGCAATGAAGATGCCGCGCTTGCCATTGAAGTATTCTGCTACCGTTTAGCAAAATCTTTAGCAGGCCTCAGCTGTGGTCTACCACGTATTGACGGTTTATTCTTCACAGGTGGTATTGGTGAAAACTCTGCCTACATTCGTGAAAAAACGGTTTCATACTTACCGCACTTTGGTTTCAACCTTAGTAAAGAATTAAATGACAACTTAAAACGCGGTACTGAAGGTCGTATTGACCACGGTACTGGCCCACAAATTTGGGTTGTTCCTACCGATGAAGAAGGCCGTATTGCCAAAGAAACTGAGCACGTTGTAGACGAGGTGACAGCGTCTGCTACAAAAAAGCCTGATGCTGAAGCTGCGATTGCATAAGCAATCGCATCAGCCCCTTCGCCTTCAATATTAATTTTTAGCTTTAATTTAGACACCGTATGAAAACAATTTTACTCGTGCCAACTGGGGAAGGTGTAGGTTTAACATCTGCATGCTTAGGTTTAATTTATGCTTTGGAATGCCAAGGGGTCAAAGCAGGTTTTCTGAAACCATTTTCACAGGAAAATGTCGCAGATACTGTAGACCGTACAACGGCTCTTTATCGTCATTTATTTAATAATGAAACGGTAGAACCCATTCATCATGCCACCATCGTGAAACAACTGAGTCATGATGAAAGTGATGAATTGCTCGAAGAAGCAGTTCGTTTGCACCGTGAAATTGCAAAAAAGCATGATCTGATTATTGTTGAAGGCTTGGTTCCAAACAGCCGTGATAACTTTGCCTCAGAGCTCAACGCGACATTAGCAAAAGCACTTGATGCTAAAGTAATTATTGTCAGCACAGCAGATATTCAAAATGCCACGAAAACGGCTGAGAAAATTGACAGTTCTCTACGCCAATTCGGTGGAGCTGCATCTGAACGTACTGCGGGCGTTTTGTTTATGCGCACACGTGGTTTGCCAGAAGAATCTGCGCAAATTCCTGTCACGCTTGATCCAAATCTGCGTTTAATCAGTGATACCAATAAATTTGTACTCGAATTACAACAAAGTAATCTGCAAATTGGTTCTACACAGCTACCTGTTATTGGCCTCGTTCCATTTAGTAATACGCTCAGCGTACCGCGCATGTCTGACTTGGCGACGCATATTCAAGCGGAATGGATCAACCAAGGCGATGCTGCTCATCGCCGTGTACTACATAGCAGCTTAGTTGCGTCGAATATTGAACATGAACTTCACAAATTTGTGGCAGGTGAACTGATTATCAGCGCCTCTGACCGTATTGATGTGTTGTTGGCTTCTAGCCTTGCAAGTAGCAATGGTATTCCACTTGCCGGTTTGGTTTTGACTGAACATCATCAACCGAACCCGCAAGTTTTGGATTTCTGCCAAACCGCGATTAAGCAAGGCTTACCGATTTTACATACGCCTTTAAGCACTTTTGAAACGGCACAACAACTTTCAAATTTAGGCAATGAAATTCCTGTCGATGACGTAGAACGTGCAGAGCAAGTGACTCGCTTTGTTTCAAGCCACATTAATGCTGAGTGGATTACTGAAGTATTGAATGGTTCGTATCAACCACGCTTGTCCCCTTCTGCATTCCGTCATGAATTGGTACAAAAATCCATTGCTGCGAAAAAACGGATTGTTCTACCTGAAGGTGATGAACCACGGACCATTCAAGCGGCTGCCATTTGTCAATCACGTGGCATTGCACACTGTATTTTATTGGCAAAACCTGAAGCCGTGATTGAAGTTGCAAAAGCACGTAATATCGAACTTCCTCATGATTTGGAAATCATTGATCCAGACCTGATTCGTGAAAACTATGTGCCGAAAATGGTTGAGCTGCGTAAAGGCAAACTCAATGATCTACAAGCACGCGAACAGCTACAAGACACCGTGGTTTTAGGCACCATGATGCTTGCACTCGATCAAGTGGATGGCCTTGTATCTGGTGCAGTACATACTACGGCGAATACAGTGCGTCCAGCATTCCAATTGATTAAGACTGCACCTGATTATTCATTGGTTTCTTCTGTATTCTTTATGCTGTTACCAGATGAAGTCTATGTATATGGTGACTGTGCCATTAATCCAGATCCAAATGCAGAACAGCTTGCCGAGATCGCGATTCAATCTGCAGATTCAGCGAAAGCTTTTGGTATTGACCCACGCATTGCGATGATTTCGTATTCAACAGGTACTTCTGGTGCAGGTGCAGATGTCGAGAAAGTGGCTGAAGCAACACGCATTGCCAAAGAACGCCGCCCAGACTTACTTATTGATGGCCCGCTTCAATACGATGCTGCATCGGTGGAAAGTGTGGGACGCTCTAAAGCACCTGACTCGAAAGTGGCTGGTCGTGCCAATGTGTTTATCTTCCCTGACTTAAATACAGGTAATACTACATATAAAGCAGTTCAACGTTCTGCAAATGTAGTCAGTGTTGGCCCAATGCTGCAAGGTTTAAACAAGCCTGTAAATGATTTGTCTCGTGGCGCATTGGTCGATGACATCGTGTTTACCATTGCATTAACGGCAATTCAGTCTGAACAGCAAGAAGCTTAATTTTAGTTTCGAGTTCTAAACCACCCTTTCGAAAGATTGGGTGGTTTTTTGTTTTATATAACTTCCATTATATTAAAAATGGCTCAGAATTAGTGGAAATTTCTTTTAAATTCTATGGCTGAATTTTGAGTATTTGGTACATGACCAATAATGTATTCATTCTTCGCTTGAAAAAAGAAATCAAAGCTCTGATACACATATCTAATTTAAAAAATAAAAGGAAAAATTTACATAAATTAGAGCCTGGATATGAAGCTAGGGCGTGACGTCTTGCTTCAGTTTATGCCAATATTTATCTAGAAAAAGAAAAACATGGAAACAAGGATTTAGTTGGTCGTTACTATTGGATGGGCTTAGGTGCATTTGCTTCAAATAATCTTAGCTGCCATTGTTAAACATGGTTTAATTGCATGGGGATATAAATGGATTCCACTAGGGGTAATTCGTGATCCTGTACATACTTTTGCAAAAGGTAACTTATGGCTATTTATGGATATTGCACCTTGGCATTATGCTTTGAGCATGTCTTCATCCTCTTTTAATCAATGCCGAACTCAACGTGATGTTTCCAAATTTACTCATATTAAAGAAGAAGTTATAAACATTCCTTGGTCAAATTGTTTACCCATAATTAAAAACTTAAAAGCACTTTAGAAATTAAAAGTGCTTTTGAATATCTACCAAAAATTGAAAAGTATTCTGCCGAGTTCTTATAATATCAAAAACATGGAAAGAGAATATCAGGGGCGACACGCCGGTGTACTTGATAAGGTACCAGAAACAGTATACAGCGAACCATTATCAAACACTAAAGTCGCCAATTATGATAGCCGTATGGAATGGATTAATAAAGCAGCAGAAAAATATCATCGTTTAATGCAAAGTGATAAAGGAAGATACTTTTTAGAAGAAGAACTAAAAATTATTGCGAAATGGGGCGATAGCAAAGCTAATTTTACAGTTGGAAAGGATAGTAATGATGGAAAAATTTAATTACTGCATTGTTATTTTTATGGTGGGTTATCTCCTTTCAGCTTGTCAACCTAGTGCAAAAAATACAGAGAATAATGTCATGAATCAACTGCGTTTTAGTTTACATTTAGGCAAACAAGGATTTAAAGATTTTTCTCAACATAATCTTGGGCATCCCGATAGTCATCCATCTGGAGCAGGTTTTAAAGAGTTAGATTTTACACCGCCCAACTTAGGTCAGATTAAAGTTGAAAATGGTGAGAATAGCTTAGTGATAGATCATGTATTTTCAGTTCTAGGAACATCGTTTAATAATGAGGATGGAATACAAGGGCTTGATGTTAATGCAGGGCTAAACAAAGAAGAATTTGTACGTCCTGAACAAGCCCACCAAGCTTATGTTGACTTAATGAAACGTATAAATCAGGCCGAATGGAAAAATTATTTCTATCGTTTTTCTGCACGAATAGCAAAGGAAGATAATATTCGATATCTAATGAAATCAGGTGATGTCATTGACCCGACTTATATCTTTAATTATGAAGAATGGAAAAAAATAATCAATACAGTTGGAGGGAACTCTATTGGCTACCGATTATATGCCAATGGTATCCTTTTGGATCTGAGTATAAAACAAACTCAAAAAACTGAAGATGGTAAAGAACAATATATGGTTCGTTATGCTTTCAATACGATTCGTTATGATGAAAGAAATTCAATGGATGATTCAGAGAATAATATTGATACTTACAAAATGACCTCAAAAGAGTTAGAACAAGCATTTGCAAATGAGCTGATAAGAAATAAAAAATCAAGAGAAATTGATGAAAAAGAAGTTATAGCACAAGGCTACCATATCGATGAAAATTATGAAGATCCTGATGTTTGGCAGTATGTTAAATAATCAAATGTTGTCGCTTTTAGACTCAATTTTAAAGCGCTTGTACACAAAATTAAGCATTGAAACTGAAGATTTGAAGATTTGAAGATTTGAAGATTTGAAGATCAGTTTGTATTTATTTTTTTAAAATTTAAAGCAAAAAAAAAGAAGATAAAGCTTTAGGCTTGATCTTCTTGTTGACCGTAGAACCAAGTTGCTGCGATAAACAGAGAAAAACCAATAACAGATAACACTGGAGTAACCATATATTTCACACTCTAAGTTTGATGAGGTCATTATGTAAAAGTTTTATGACAGTTATATGACAAATGTGAAATATTACAAAATCTAGATATACCAATAATAATCAATCATTTATAAAAATATTATATTCACTTATGCCCTTTTTATGACAATTATTTCACTCAATATGACATTAAATTGGCTATTTTTAGCTCAATTATGACAACTGATAAGATCTAGCAAGTAACCTATTAAACTTTCGCCCAAAGATTAAGCGAAATACCCACAAAAGCGCCTTTTTGTCTTATAATTTAGCCCGCTAGCTATCAGCCCGCTCAAGAGATATTTGTATGACAACTATTATCAAGCAAGATGACTTGATCACATCGGTAAAAGATGCGCTTCAGTTTATTTCTTACTATCACCCGCAAGACTTCATCCAAGCGATGAGCCGTGCATATGACCGTGAAGAAAACAAAGCCGCTAAAGACGCAATTGCACAAATTTTAATTAACTCTCGTATGTGTGCAGAAGGCCACCGTCCTATCTGTCAAGATACGGGTATTGTGAACGTATTTCTTGAAGTGGGCTTAGACGTTAAATTTGATTTAACCATGAGCCTAGACGATGCGATCAACGAAGGTGTACGTCAAGGTTATCTTGAAAACTCAAACATTCTTCGTGCATCAGTTTTAGCTGATCCTGCTTTCGGTCGTAAAAATACCAAAGACAACACTCCAGCTGTGATCCACTACAAACTCGTTCCGGGTAACAAAGTTGATATAACTGTTGCTGCGAAGGGTGGTGGTTCAGAAAACAAGTCTAAACTTGCGATGTTGAATCCATCTGACTCGATCGTAGATTGGGTACTTAAAACTGTTCCAACAATGGGTGCAGGTTGGTGTCCTCCTGGTATGCTCGGTATTGGTATTGGTGGTACTGCTGAAAAAGCCATGATGCTTGCAAAAGAAGCATTAATGGAAGAAATCAACATGGACGAACTCCTTCGTCGTGGCCCACAAAACAAAATGGAAGAACTCCGTATTGAGATCTTCGAAAAAGTTAATGCTTTAGGTATTGGTGCGCAAGGTCTTGGTGGTTTAACCACTGTTCTTGATATCAAAATCAAAGATTACCCATGTCATGCTGCGGGTAAACCAGTGGGTATGATCCCGAACTGTGCAGCGACTCGTCACGCACACTTCCAATTAGATGGCTCAGGCGTTGCGCACATTCAAGCGCCAAGCCTTGAAGACTACCCTGCGGTAACTTGGGATTCATCAACATCTAAACGTGTTGACCTAGACAACATCACACAAGAAGAAATGAACGCTTGGCAACCAGGTGATACATTGCTTCTTAACGGTACAATCTATACAGGTCGTGATGCTGCGCACAAACGCATGGTTGACATGCTCAACAATGGTGAAGAACTTCCTGTTGATTTGAAAGGCAAGTTCATCTACTACGTAGGTCCTGTAGATCCAGTTGGTGATGAAGTAGTTGGTCCTGCAGGCCCAACAACTGCAACACGTATGGATAAATTTACACGTCAAGTACTTGAAGCAACTGGCTTGTACGGCATGATCGGTAAAGCTGACCGTGGTCCTGCTGCTGTTGAAGCAATTAAAGACAACAAAGCGACTTACTTAATGGCTGTGGGCGGTGCTGCTTACTTAGTATCTAAAGCAATTCGTGAAGCTGAAGTTGTTGCTTTTGCTGACCTAGGTATGGAAGCAATCTACAAATTTGTTGTAAAAGACATGCCTGTATCTGTAGCTGTTGACGTAAATGGTACTTCTGTACACGCGACCGCACCAAAAATCTGGCAAGCAAAAATTGGTAAAATCCCAGTAGTTGATGCTGCTGCGAACTAATTTCGCCACATTCAAGATCTAAAAAAGCACCCCATCGGGTGCTTTTTTTAATGTCAATATTTAGGCTGTTTGTCGAATGACATTCGCTATTTAATATTTTCACACACTCAAAAACACGAGCTAATTACATTACCAAGTTAATGGATTCCACAGTTTAAAAGGCTTGGTCAACTGCACATCTTCCGCAGGATCATAATGAGGTGCTTTCAACTTCTGCACACTTTTCCGCACTTTTCCAGTGTTTTGATCTTCTGCCACAAAGTTAAAACTGTTGGATTTCAACTCTGTAAATGCGATTTCATTTCGACCAATTTTTTCAGGCATGAGCAGCAATGGCCCTGAAACCGTTCTTTTACTGGATAAATTCTCTTCATCATATTTAATGAAGTAAGTTTGACCTGCTTCAACATCAAAGTCTAAATATTTAGGTTTTTGAAAATGATTCACCCCCAAAGGGCGACTCGATGATAAGCGGTAATTCCCCGCAGGTAACTCCACCCAGTAATAATGATTATTCAATAAACTTGGAATACGCTCACTGTTCAGAAATAAGCTGCTGGCCACAATTTCTTGACGATTCCATTTACTGTCTGGACGATATAAATACACAATCGCTGCTTGATCATGCTGAGCTTTCACTTCTTGAAAATGTCGGCCTTGTTTCTGATTGACCCAACCACCAATGGTAAACATACCCAATCGATATTGCTCAATATGACCCGGTGTACTTTCAGGATCCACAGGCTTTAATGTTGAAGCCAATGACGTTTGCTCAACGGCTGATTTTCCATGACAACCCAGCAGCGCTACACTGCTTAAAAGTAGAATTGCAACTCCACGCATGATTATCCCTCACTGCGTCTTTTTTTATTTTTACACTTTTGTTTTCAGTTTTTTACATTCAGGCATCCACGCCATCCTGCTGAGATTAACATTCTGCCTTTATTTTTGGAAATAAAAAACGTGTGCAAATCTTGGATTTACACACGTTTCAGACGAATAGCGCTTAAGCAGATTTAGAGTTTACAACTTTTAAATCTGACTTCGGTGCAGCTTCTTCAGTTTTCTTTGGTTGACGTTCTGATTTAAATTCAGGTTTCGCTTCACCATTAATCACTGCTTCATTGACAACAACCGTACCCACATCTGAACGACTTGGTAGGTCATACATCGTTTCAAGCAATGAATTTTCTAAAATCGAACGTAGACCACGTGCGCCCGTATTACGGTCAAGGGCTTTTTTAGCCACGGCACGTAATGCAGAGTCTTCAAATACGAGGTCAACATTTTCCATTTCAAATAAATATTGGTACTGACGTGTCAATGCATTTTTTGGTTCTGTCAGAATCTGCATCAATGCTTCTTCGTCCAGTTCTTCCAAGGTAGCAATCACAGGTAAACGACCAATAAATTCAGGAATCAGACCGAATTTAACCAAATCTGTCGCTTCAACTTGGCGGAATAAGTCAGATAATTTTTTAGTTTCATCTTTCTTACGTACTTCAGCCGTAAAGCCAATACCACCTTTTTCCTGACGCTGCTGTACGATTTTCTCTAGACCTGAGAATGCGCCACCACAGATAAATAGGATGTTTGAAGTATCAATTTGGATAAATTCTTGCTGCGGATGCTTACGACCACCTTGAGGCGGAATCGACGCAACCGTACCTTCGATCATTTTCAATAATGCTTGCTGAACACCTTCACCCGATACATCACGAGTAATAGATGGGTTTTCAGACTTACGGGTAATTTTGTCGATTTCATCGATATAGATAATGCCTTTTTGCGCTTTTTCTACATCGTAATCGGCTTTTTGAAGGAGTTTTTGAACAATGTTCTCAACGTCTTCACCCACATAACCGGCTTCAGTTAAAGTCGTTGCATCTGCCATCGCAAATGGCACATCTAAAAGACGCGCAAGTGTCTGAGCAAGCAGTGTTTTACCTGAACCTGTTGGTCCAACCAACATGATGTTACTTTTCGAAATCTCTACACCGTCTTCTGGTTTTTTACCACTGGTGCCAACTTTTAGGCGTTTATAGTGGTTGTATACCGCAACAGAGAGGGTCTTTTTCGCAACATCTTGACCAATCACATATTGGTCAAGCGCAGCACGGATTTCATGCGGTTTTGGTAAAGGACGAGTTGCCCAGTCATTTGATTCAACTTGCTGACTGGTCTGAACTAGGTCAAGACATACGTCCACACACTCATTACAGATGTACGCGTCCTCACCTGCAATCAGTTTCCCGACTTCAGACTGCGTTTTACCGCAAAATGAACAATGCTTTTGTCCTTGAGGATGTTCGGACATATTCACTCCAATAATTAATTCTTTAAAACTTATGGACGTTTAGATAAAACTTCGTCCACAAGACCGTATTCTTTTGCAGCTTGCGCTGTCATAAAGTTGTCACGGTCAGTATCTCGAGCAACAGTTTCGTAGTCTTGACCACTATGCTCTGCCATTAAACGATTTAAACGTTCTTTGATGAATAGAATTTCACGTGCATGAATTTCAATGTCAGATGCCTGACCACGGAAACCACCGAGTGGTTGGTGAATCATGACACGGGCATTTTCAAGACAGTAACGTTTGCCTTTAGCACCGGCGTTAAGCAGGAATGCACCCATCGATGCTGCTTGCCCCATGCAGTAAGTCACAACATCAGGTTTAATAAATTGCATGGTATCGTAAATCGCCATACCCGCAGTAACCGAACCGCCTGGTGAGTTGATATATAAATGAATATCTTTATCTGGGTTTTCTGCTTCTAAGAACAACATTTGGGCAACAATCAAATTTGCCATGTTGTCTTCAACTTCACCGGTTAAAAAAATCACACGTTCACGCAAAAGGCGTGAATAAATATCAAAAGAACGCTCGCCACGAGATGACTGTTCTACCACCATTGGTACTAGTGCGTTTTCAATTGTTGGAACATACATACGTTATTTATTCCTAAATTTTTCTGACTCAACCCATAATTCACAATATGAGGGATATTTGTCGAAATTGCAAAAGATTCCCAATTAAATAACAGATATTTTTTTCATAAGCATTGTGAAATCAGGACAACTTATTTGGGGGCAAATTTCGATAAAAAAAGGCGCTTAATGCGCCTTTTTTTGAAAGCTAGAAATTAGCCTTGTTGACGAGCTTGTTGCTCTTTCAATAAGTCTTCATAGCTCACAGTTGTATCAGTTACTTTAGCAGAAGCTAAGATGTGATCTACAACTTGGTCTTCTAGAATAACAGCTTCGATTTGAGCGCGTTGCTGTTTATCGTTGTTGAAGTATTCAATCACTTCTTTAGGATCTTCGTAAGAAGAAGCCATGTCTTCGATGTAAGCATCAACACGTGCAGCATCAACTTCAATTTTAGCATCAGCTAATACTTTGCTGACTAATACGCCAAGTTTAACTGATTTTTCAGCTTGCTCTTTGAATAGGTCATCTGGAAGCATGCTTGAATCAAACGCTTTAGCGCCTTGAGCACCAAACTGTTGAGTGAATTGTTGGATCATTTGTTGACGTTGACGGTCAATTTCTTGAGCAACCATTGCTTCTGGAAGTTCTACTTCGTTCGCTGCTACAAGCGCATCAAAAGTTGCACCTTTCACTTGGTTACGAAGACCGTTTTTCACTTCACGTTCCATGTTTTTACGCACGTCAGCTTTCAGCTTTTCAACGCCTTCTTCTTCAGTTAGACCGAAGATTTTTAAGAATTCAGCATCAACTTCTGGAAGTTTTTGTTTTTCAACAAGCTTAACAGTGATTTTGAATTGAGCAGCTTTACCAGCAAGGTTTTCAGCTTGGTAGTCTTCAGGGAAAGTTACATCGATAACTTTCTCTTCGCCTTTCTTCATACCAACGATACCGTCTTCGAAGCCAGGGATCATACGACCAGAACCAAGAACGAGTTTAAAGTCTTCAGCAGCGCCGCCTTCAAACTTCTCGCCATCAACAGTACCTTCAAAGTCGAAAGTTACTTGCATGTCTTTTTTAGCCATGCCTTTAGTTTCAACCCATGAAGCGCGTTGTTTTTGAAGATTTTCAATCATCTTCTCAACGTCTTTGTCGTCAACTGAAGTTGTTTTACGTTCAACTTCTAGGCCTTCGAACTTAACTTCAACTTCTGGATAAACTTCTACAGTTGCTTCATAAACTAAAGCATCATCTTTCATTTCAGTTTTTTCAATGTTTGGCATACCAACAGCATTGATTTTTTCTTGTTGGATCGCTTCGAATACTGTGTCACGAATGATGTCGTTTACAACTTCTTGATAGATACCAGCACCGTATTCACGACGAACAACGTTTACAGGTACTTTACCTGGACGGAAGCCGTTGATCTTCACAGTTTTGGCAGTGCGTTTCAAGCGAGCTTCAAACTGCTCGTTAATACGGCTCGTCGGTACAGATACATTTAAACGACGGGCAACGCCCGAAACCGCTTCAGAAGTTACTTGCATGGCTTCCTCGATAATTTGTTAGTTAAAACAGTTTTAAAAAAAAGTGCCACATTATATGACAACAATTAAAGATATACAAAAATGGATTATAACACTATAAATTCAGGCATGGATGCCCTTCTTATTTTTAGAATTTTTCAGCTTTTTTCGAAGAAATATTGATTATTTTTTAATTCACCATTGAAAATGAGAAACTTTCTCACTATTATTCTTAATGATATTTTTTTAATTTATTTTCATATATTTATCTTGTCCATATTTGGAATTCTTTTATGAGTAAATTTAATCTCAACCCTCTTTCCGCTACTTTATTTGGGGCAATTGTAACCACTACGAGTTTCGCACATGCTGAAACGACTGAATCTCAAGCTCAACAGATGGAAACCATTGTTGTTTCTGCAGCGGGCTTTGAACAAAAGATCAAGAATGCTCCTGCTTCAATCAGTGTTGTTACAAAAGCAGACATAGAAAAGAAAAATGCTTCTAGCATTGCAGATTTACTCGCTGACATTCCGGGCATTGATATTCGTGACGGTATTGGTAAAACATCCGGCTTAAACGTAAAAATGCGTGGTCTAGGTAATGACTATAGTTTGGTTTTAATTGATGGACGTCGCCAAACAACATCTTCTGACGTAACTCCAAATGGTTTCGGTGAATCATCAAATGGTTACTTACCACCCCTTGCTGCAATTGAGCGTATTGAGGTCATTCGTGGTCCTATGGCTACTCGCTATGGCTCAGAAGCAATGGGTGGTGTAATCAACATTATTACTAAAAAAGTGTCTGATACATGGACTGGTAATGTTACTGTGAGTGGTAACCTCATGGAACATAATGGGGAAGCCGACTCAGCAAAAACCAGTTTTGTTTTAAATGGCCCTCTTATAAGCGAACGATTAGGGATGCAGCTACGCGGTTCTTATTTAGACCGTCAAAAATCTGAACGTATTCCGGGTACATCTGGCCGTGACCCACGCCCAAGTGAAGCAGATAATTTTGATTTTGGTGGTAAATTATCCTTTAACTTAGATGATAAAAATAGTTTCTGGTTAGATGGCTTCCATTCAAGTCAAAACTATAAAAATGATGATAATCGACTGGGCACTCAAGACACACCGAGCCGTGCTAATGGTTATAAAGACGAACTAGAATTTAACCGTGATCAAATTTCTGCTGGACATGAGGGTAACTATGATTTTGGTAAATGGTCATCTTACGTAAGCCATACAACTACTGAAACCGTAGGCCGTACTATTCCACGAAACACATTCCCATTAAATGCATTTGCAGGTACAGATCGTACATTAGAAAACACTGACTTTGTTGCTGATACACATATCGTCATGCCTATTGCAGATCATAAAATCACAGTAGGTGCCGAATATAAAGAAGCACAAATTGCTGACGATATTGCAGGCGTGGGTTCAAAATTCAAAAAAGACTCATTATCTTTCTACGCTGAAGATGAATGGCGCCTTTTAGATTCAGTTGCTTTAACTTTAGGTGGACGTTATGAAGATCATTCAGGTTTTGGTGGTCACTTCAGCCCACGAGCATATTTAGTTTGGAATACTAATGAAAATCTAACACTGAAAGGTGGTGTAAGTACGGGTTACAAAGCACCTTCTGCAAAAGCATTACACAATGGCGTGATTAGTGTTAGTGGTCAAGGTGCAACTTTTGGTGTCGGCTCTCCTAATCTTAAACCTGAAGAATCCACCAACTATGAATTAGGCTTTAATTATAACAAAGGTAGCTTTGACTTAACCACAACGGCATTCTTTAATAAAATTGAAGATCTGATAACTGATGGAGCTGACCTTTGGAACTGTTACTCTGAAACAAATCCAAACCAAGCAGGTTGTGTCAGCTATGGTTCCCATATTACTCAAGATAGTTTTTCACAAAGTATTAATGCCAATGAAGCAGAAACTAAGGGCGTTGAAGTTAGCTTGAAATACAGCATTATCCCTGAATGGGATATTAAAGCTGCATATACCTATATGGAAAGTGAGATCACAAAAGGTGAAAATAAAGGCTCGTACCTAAATAACGTACCCAAAAATGCTTTTAATATGACATCTACTTGGCATATTAATCCTTCACTCGATGTTTGGTTACAGCATGAGTATAAATCTGATCGTAAACGTTATAGTACAGTCCAAACTGCTGGTGATGCTGGTATCATTTATGCTGCAACTGGCAATAAGTTGAAGGGGTATAATTTATTTAACCTCGGTACAAGTTATAACCTTAACGACAATATTCGTATTAATGGTTCTGTAAATAACTTATTAGATAAAGACTTCACAAGCAATGGAACTTATATCAATAGCCAAAATGTAGAGGCATCGTACTATGACTACATGACTATAGGTTCTTCAATGGCTGGAACTTACTTAGCTGGTCGCAACTACTGGTTATCCATTTCTTATGATTTCTAACTTTTAGTACTTATAAAAGACAAAACTAAAAAACCTGCTTCGGCAGGTTTTTTTGCATTAACAATTACGATTACTTCTTATTTAATTCACAATCATGTCTATATTTATAATCTCAATTAAATATAAAAAAACAATATATTTTATCAATATTAAATAAAAACATAGCCTTAATTAATACTTGTTATATCATTACATTAAATAGGACTATCACAATATGATTATTTATCGTGATTTACAATTACACAAACATGTAAGAACAAATAAGAATCATTATTATTCGCATACAAATTCACTATTCCAAATCGGGTTCGAAATGGCCTTCATTAAAACACGTAAGAAAATTGTTTCATCAGCAATTGCTTCTTCTCTTTCTGTTATTGCCGTTAATGCAATCGCACAAGAGCAAGTTACTCAACTTCCAACGATTAACCAAGAAGTTGCTGCTGAAAAAGCACCAAGCTTAAAAGTTGATAAATCAGCGAATGCTAAATTTGTTGCTCCACTTCTTGATACACCAAAATCAGTATCAGTGATTTCTAAACAACTGATTGAAGACACGCAAGTCACAACTTTAAGTGATGCTTTACGTACAGTACCTGGTATTACCCTCGGTGCTGGTGAAGGTGGTAACCCAAATGGTGACCGTCCATTTATTCGTGGTTATAACTCTGAAAGCTCAATGTATGTTGACGGTGTACGTAACTCAACTTCTCAAAACCGTGAGATGTTTGCTGTAGAGCAAGTAGAAGTTACCAAAGGTTCAGCTTCTGCTATGGGTGGTGCAGGTACTTCTGGCGGCAGTATCAACATGATTTCGAAAGTTGCGAAAAAAGGTGACTTTTTAGAAGGTTCAGTTGCTGGTGGAACAGATGCTTATGCACGTGTGACGCTTGATGGCAACAAAGATTTTGGCAATGGGATTGCTGCACGTGTTGCCGTTATGGGCCACATGAATGAGAAAGCTGGTCAAGCTGATGGTGCTGAATACAAACGTGCTGGTATTGCCCCTAGTATTACTTTCGGCTTAGACACACCTACTCGTGCAACTGTTGGCTATTACTATCTAAAATCGGATGATACACCTGATTCTGGTGTGCCATATAACAATCCATTTGGCGCACCTAAAACTGATGAAATGGACTACCGCCCATTAAACGGTAACGGTAAACCGATTGATGTCAAACAAGGCATTTACTACGGTTGGAAAGATCGTGATTTCCAAAAACAAGAAAATCATATTGGTACAATTAAGTTAGAACATGACTTAACTGACAACTTGACATTGACTAATACTGCTGTTTATAGCAAATCAAAAAATGACTATCTATGGACAAACCCAGACGACTCAAAAGGTAACTTTTTTGATAAAGCAACAGGCCAAGTAACAGGCAATGTATGGGCACGTGCAAACTCACGAGTTGCGGATACAGATGGCTTTACTGATCAACTGGCTTTAACTGGTAAATTTGACACAGGCTTTTTAAAACATCGTTTTAATTTGGGCGCAGAATATTCAGATCAAGAAACAGATCGTACCCAGTATATTATTGACGGCAAAAACTCGACAGGCTCTGCACATCAATCTTGTCCGGCAGATTCGATCGCAAATGGTTGGTGTACATCAGTGCAAAACCCTGACCGTGGTAATTGGACAGGCTCTTTAAGTACTGCTGGCGCAGATCTTTATAATATCGAAACTAAAAATACTTCAGTATATTTCCTTGATAGCATTGAATTACACCCACAATGGATCTTAGATTTGGGTGTACGTTGGGATGATTACTCAACAGAGCAAACGATGACTTATGGTGCGCTCAACAGCAATGTGACCTCAAATCCTGCTAAAGCTCAAGCTGGCGATAAAGTATCAATCAAAAATGAAAAAGACTTTATTAACTGGCAAGCAGGTTTAACATTTAAACCAACTGAAAATAGCAG
Source organism: Acinetobacter sp. YH12049 (assembly GCF_013419875.1). NCBI lineage: Bacteria > Pseudomonadati > Pseudomonadota > Gammaproteobacteria > Moraxellales > Moraxellaceae > Acinetobacter > Acinetobacter sp. YH12049. Next base: position 32,999 of record NZ_VOZH01000013.1, read on the forward strand.
TATCTATGCAAGCTATGCGACATCCTCAAATCCAGTCGGTGTTGATGGTGGTGATGGCTCAGAAGGTATTACTGCAGCAATCGAAAACCTTAAACCCGAAGAGGTTAAAACTTACGAGTTAGGAACGAAATGGGATGTATTAAACGACCGTTTAAACTTAACTGCTGCAATTTTCCGTACAGAAAAAACCAATACACGTGCAACAACAACAGAGGGTACTACAAGCAACATTGGTGAAACACGTGTTGATGGTATCGAACTTGGTGTTACTGGTAATGTAACTGATAAGTGGGCTGTAATGGCAGGTTATACCTACTTAGACAGCGAATTAGTTGACGGTGGTTTCACGAAAGTCGGTGACGACTATGTTGTAAATCCAAGCAATGGTAACCAAGTTCAAAACGTTGCGAAAAACTCAGCAACACTTTGGACAACTTACCAAGTCCTTCCACAGTTCACAATTGGTGGTGGCGCTACCTACATGGATAAAGTATTTGGTAATGCTACCAATACAAAATGGGTTCCAAGCTACGTACGCTACGATGCTATGGCGCGTTATACCGTTAACAAAAATGTGGATTTACAGTTGAATGTAAACAACCTTTCTGACAAACGCTACTTCACTAAAGCGTATGCCTCACACTATGCAACTGAAGCAGAAGGCCGCAGCGCAGTTCTGTCTGTAAACTTCAAATACTAAGAAAAAATAAATACCATAAATAATTTATGGTATTGACTCAAATAGCCTCGCTTCGAGGCTATTTTTGTATATGATCAAAACACAAACATTACATTTCAAAAGGTCAGACCGTGATTCACCATATTCCAAATGTATTGACTAAAGAACAGGTCAACTACTTCCGCACAGAAATGCAAAAAGTAGAATGGATTAATGGTCAAAAAACTACAGGCTCACTGTCTAAAAATGTTAAAAATAACCAACAGCTAGATATAGACCATCCATTAACACAGCATTTGGGCGATATCATTCTGCATGAATTGTCACAACACGCGCTTTTTACATCAACGGCTCTCCCCCTCAATATTTTGCCGCCCTATTTTAACCGCTATGAAAATGGTGAAACGTTTGGTTTCCATGTCGACAATGCCATTCGCTGGATGCCTGACAGCAATCAAAAAATTCGTACCGATTTGTCCTGCACGATTTTTCTAAGTGAACCCGAAGAATATGAGGGTGGTGAACTTGTGGTAGAAGACACCTATGGCTACCACGAAGTGAAATTGCCTGCCGGAGATTTGATTTTGTATCCATCTACCAGTGTGCATGAAGTTACTCCTGTGACTGCAGGCTGTCGTATTGCATCATTTTTTTGGTTGCAAAGTATGATCCGTGAAGATGCTGAGCGTCACATGTTATTTAATCTCGATCAAAGCATTCAAAATTTGCGTATGCAATTGGGTGATGCACATAGTGAAGTCGTCAAGTTGACTAGTCTGTATCACAACCTTATCCGCAAATGGGCCGAAATTTAAAGCTTAAGGTCAATAGACATGGACAAACTACCAATGACTGATCACAACATTTTAGCGCCACTGACACAAATACCAGCTCATTTGCAAACCATTGCAGATTATGAAGTCGAGGCTGAAAAACACCTTTCCAACATGGTGTGGCAGTACTTGCAAGGCGGTTCGATGGATGAACACAGTGTCCGTGGCAATTTGTCTCAGTTTGAACAGATACAACTGCTACCACGTATGCTGAAAGATCTAACCCAAGGTCATACCCAAATCGAAATCTTAGGGCAACGTTTCCCACATCCTATTTTTGTAGCCCCGATAGGTCATCAACAACAATTTCATCCTGATGCTGAAGCTGCAACAGCCCTCGCTGCCGAAGTCCTTGGCAGCAATATGATCCTCAGTACGTTTACCAATACAGATATGCGTGAGTTAAAGCAGGACAATCCTTACAAATGGTTCCAATTGTATTGGCAAGGTGAGCGCGAAAAGTCATTATCGCTGGTCAAGATGGCAGAAGAACATGCCTATACAGCAATTGTAGTAACCATTGATTCCCCGCATACAGGGATTCGTGACCGTGAACGTCGAGTGTTTTTCCATTTGCCTGAAGGCATGCAACATCCGCATACCCCTGCACATATCCCATTGCCTGAGCTCAATGATGGCGACCATCCCGTATTTAACGGTCTGATGAAAATCGCACCAACATGGGCGGATATCCTTTGGCTCAGTCAAAACACCTCATTACCGATTATTTTAAAGGGCATTGTCAGTCCACATGATGCTGAACTTGCCCTGCAACACGGTGTACAAGGCATTATTGTGTCGAATCATGGTGGGCGCGTACTGGACGGTTGCATTTCCCCTCTCACCGCCTTAGAACTGATTAAAAAAGTTGTGCCTACGGATTTTCCAGTTTTATATGATGGTGGTATTCGTCGTGGTTCAGATGTGTTTAAAGCGATAGCCTTGGGTGCATCTGCCGTATTAGTTGGACGTCCTTGCATTTATGGTTTAGCTACAGCGGGCGCTTTAGGTGTTGCCCATGTACTCAAAATACTGAAAGAAGAATTTGAGATTACGATGGCATTGATGGGAACAGCCACCGTCGATGAGATCAATAAAGATTATATTTTTCAAAAAAGCTAATTTTATAGAAAAATATTTTCCAGTAATGGCATCTTGACGCAAAAATAGGAAATTATTTCCGAAATATATGGACTAATATTTAGTTATACATTTACGAGCTTACGGTAAAGCTAAGTCATGTGAATCTTTACAGATTTATTTCGACTTTCGACTAAAGACTCCGAAATTAAACTTGTAAATTGCTAGAATAGACACAATCTATATAAGTAGTACCTTGCCGTTTATCCACGACATTTATCCACGGTGCTATAAGGAGTTTTCACATGATGTTGGCAGATCCAAGCAAAAAATACCGTCGCATGTACCAACGTGTAGACTTACCAGACCGTCAATGGCCAAATAACGAAATCAATAAAGCGCCGATCTGGATGAGTACCGACCTTCGTGACGGTAACCAAGCGATCTTCGAGCCAATGAACATTGAACAAAAGTTTAAAATGTTCCAAATGCTTGTGAAAATTGGTTTCAAACACATTGAAATCGGCTTCCCTTCTGCATCACAAATCGACTTTGATTTCACGCGTTTGTTGATCGAAGGCGGTCATATTCCTGATGATGTGTACATCGAAGTTTTGGTTCAAGCACGTGATCATTTGATTCAACGTACATTTGAATCATTACAAGGTGCAAAACGTGCCATCGTGCATATCTACAACTCAAACTCGCCAACATTCCGCAATAAAGTGTTGAATGTTGATGTTGCTGGTGCAAAACAATTAGCGATTAATGCCGCAACGAAAGTCAAAGAATACGCTGCAAAACAGCCTGAAACTGAATTTGTATTCCAATACAGTCCAGAGTGTTTTACTGCAACAGAATTAGAAGTTGCTAAAGATGTCTGTGATGCGGTCACTGAAATTTGGGAAGCATCTCCAGAGAACAAAGTGATTTTAAACTTGCCTGCAACGGTTGAAGTTTCAGGTCCGAACGTCTATGCAGACCAAGTGGAATGGATGCACCGTAACATTCAACGCCGTGACGGTGTGATTATTTCTGTGCACTGTCATAACGACCGTGGCTGTGGTATTGCCGCTTCTGAGTTGGCCATTATGGCTGGTGCTGACCGCGTCGAAGGTTGTGTGTTTGGTAACGGTGAACGTACAGGTAACGTGGACGTTGCAGCGATTGCATTGAACATGTATACCCAAGGTGTTGCGCCAAACTTAGATTTCTCAAACATTAACGAAATCATTTCAATCATTGAAGAATGCACAGGCTTGCCGGTACACCCTCGTCATCCGTATGCTGGTGATTTGGTCTTCACCGCGTTCTCTGGCTCACACCAAGATGCCATTAAAAAAGGTTTCGAGTTCCAAAAGAACGAAGAAATGTGGGATATGCCTTATTTGCCAATCGACCCGAAAGACTTGGGCCGCGACTATGATGCCGTGATTCGTGTCAACTCACAGTCTGGTAAAGGCGGTATTGCGTACTTGTTAGAATCAAATTACAACGTGGTGTTGCCTCGTCGTATTCAAATTGAGTTCTCGCAAATCGTACAGCAAAAAACAGATGAAGACGGTACCGAGATTTCTGCGCAAGCAATCTGGTCTTTATTTAAAGACACGTATGTGGCGGCCAAAGATACACATTATGCGGCGAAAAACTACCGCTTACATGATGAAAATGGCAAGCAAGTCATTGAACTCGATATCGAAGTGAACGGTGAGATCCAGCAATTACGTGGTGAAGGCAACGGCCCAATCTCTGCTATCTTAAATGCCTTGCAGTTGCCGATTGATGTATTGAACTATGAAGAACGTAGCATCAGTTCAGGCGCGCATGCCAAAGCCTTGGCGTTGATTGAGCTTCAAGTGAAAGGCACAGGCAAGTCTGCATTCGGCGCAGGTGTACATGACAACATCGTGACTGCATCCATCGAAGCGATTATTGCCAGCACTAACCGTTTAATTGAACAAGGTGTTTTAAGTACTGAACAAGTGATTGCTGCTGCAGTCTAATTCAATGCTATAAATATCAAATAGCAATAAAATGACTTTAGAAGGATACCCTCAAGTGGTATCCTTTTATTATTCATACTAAAGATTTAAGGCGAATTATTCCTGTGTCTTTTCCAGCTGACTCAGTGGGCTTAGTTACCCCACAAAAGTTTATTTTTGAAGAGCCGTTAGAGCTCGAATGCGATCGCATACTCCCACGTTTTGAGCTCATGGTTGAAACTTATGGCGAACTGAATGCGGACAAATCCAATGCCATTTTGATTTGTCATGCTCTGTCAGGCCATCACCATGCAGCAGGTTATCATCATGAAGATGACCGTAAGCCGGGTTGGTGGGACGCATGTATTGGACCAGGCAAAGCCATTGATACGTCAAAATTCTTTGTCGTAGCACTAAATAATATTGGCGGCTGTAGCGGTTCTACTGGACCGACCTCTCCAAATCCTGAAAATGACAATCGTCCTTATGGTCCTGATTTCCCATTAGTGACTGTACGTGACTGGGTCAAAACCCAAGCCATGTTGTCTGATCGTTTAGAGATTCAACAGTGGTATGCGGTGATTGGCGGCTCTTTAGGCGGCATGCAAGCTCTACAATGGTCTGTGGACTATCCAGATCGTTTACAAAAGTGCGTGATTATTGCCAGTACACCAAAACTGTCTGCGCAAAACATTGCCTTTAACGAAGTGGCGCGTCAGTCGATTTTGTCTGACCCTGATTTCCATGATGGTCGCTATTTAGAAAATGATAGTTATCCTAAGCGAGGTTTGATCTTGGCCCGTATGGTCGGTCATATCACTTACCTCTCTGAAGAAGCCATGAAACAAAAATTTGGCCGTGACTTAAAGTCAGGTAAATTTATGTATGGCTTTGACGTCGAATTCCAAGTCGAAAGTTATTTGCGTTATCAAGGTGAGCAATTTAGCCGTAACTTTGATGCCAATACCTATTTGATCATGACCAAGGCTTTAGATTATTTCGATCCATCACGTGAATATGAGCAATCATTAAAAACCGCGATGTCTAAAACCAAGTGTCAATTTTTAGTTGTTTCATTTACAACGGACTGGCGTTTTACCCCTGCTCGTTCGCAAGAAATTGTAGATGCATTAATTAGTAATCATAAGCCTGTGAGCTATGTGGATATTGATGCTGAACAAGGTCATGACTCTTTCTTGTTCCCGATTCCGTTATATGTGAAAAGCTTACGTGCATTCCTAGGCGGTGTAAAACACCTGCAAGAAACACCGAAGGAGACCAACTAATGCGTATTGATCATCAACTGGCTGAACGTTGGATTAAACCAGATTCAAGCGTACTCGATTTAGGGTGTGGTGACGGTGAACTGCTTGCACATATGAGCAAAAAGCACAATATTCGTGCATATGGCTTAGAAATTGATCAAGAAAAGATTGCAATTGCGGTCAGTCGCGGGTTAAATATCATCCAACAGGACTTGAACTTAGGTTTAAGTCGCTTTGCCGACCAGTCTTTTGACTATGTGGTTATGGCACAAGCCTTGCAAGCTGTAGATGCACCAGACGTTCTTTTAAGAGACATGGTGCGTGTGGGGAAACAGGCTATTATTACCTTTCCAAACTTTGCACATTGGAAGACTCGTTCTTTCCTTGCATTAAAAGGAATGATGCCTGTTTCAGACGCGTTACCCTATATGTGGTATAACACGCCCAATATTCATTTATGTACTTTCCGTGATTTTGAAGCGCTGTGTGCTGAAAATAACATCCGGATTATTAACCGACTTGCCGTGAATGGGGATCAACAAGATAGTTTACTGAGTAAACGTCTCCCAAATCTATTTGGTGAAGTCGCAATTTATCGAGTGAGCGCTCTATGAAAAAATTATTATTAAGCACGACGCTACTGATTGGACTTTTTAGCATACAAGCCCATGCGGATTATGTTGCTCCATCATCTTCAGTTTCTAGCCAAGCTGCACAATATTCAATTATGGATATTCACAGCTTAAGTAAAGCTGCTAAAGCTGGTCAGCCCGGTGCTCAGTTTTACTTAGGCACTAAATATCAACAAGGTAAAGACGTTGCCAAAGATGAACGTCAAGCTTTTGCATGGTATAAGGCTGCTGCTGATCAAGGTTTATCTGCAGCACAGCTTAATGTAGGTCGTATGCTTGCAGATGGCATTGGGACTAAAAAAGATGAAGCGCTTGCTCGTCAATATTTCGAAAAAGCAGCCAGCCGTGGTGATAACCGCGCAAGCTTTAACTTAGCCATGATGGAAGAGCAAAAGAAAAACTACATGGGTGCATACCAATGGTATGAGCTTTCTACCCGTGATGGCATGCTCGACAACAAAGTGATTAGCTTGTCTGAAGGTAAGAAAACTGCTTTGGCAGCCAACTTAAGCCAAGACCAAATTCGTCAAGCACGTGACCGTGCAGACAAATGGATTCAAGCGCAATAAGTTTTTGAATCTTAAAAAGCACCTTCGGGTGCTTTTTTATTGCCTGTCAACCACAGCATCTTGTTAAAATAGCCTCAAATCTTGTTTTATGGTGAATATTCACATGGCTTCAACTGATTGGTTATCTCAAGGCACTTTGGTGCTTGCAAGTAATAACAAAGGCAAAATTGCAGAATTTGAAAAAATGTTTGCGGAACTGAATTTGCCTGTTGAAGTGATTCCTCAAGGTCAATTAAACATTGAAGATGCCATCGAAGACGGTCTAAGCTTTGTTGAAAATGCCATTATCAAAGCGCGTCACGCATCGAAAATTTCAGGCAAGCCAGCCATTGCAGATGATTCTGGCATTTGCGTTCCTGTACTCGGTGGCGCACCAGGGATTTACTCTGCGCGCTATGCAGGTGAACATGGCAATGATGCCGCTAACAATGCCAAGTTGCTTGCTGACCTCAAACCGCTCCGTAAAGAGGGTGAAGCAATCGAAGGTATGTTTGTATGTGTCTTGGCTTTGGTCCAACATGCAGAAGACCCACTCCCACAAATTTTCCAAGGGGTTTGGCGCGGTGAAGTGATGGAAGCAGCACGTGGTGAAAATGGCTTTGGCTATGACCCACTGTTTTGGCTGCCTGAACTAAACGTTTCTAGCGCTGAATTATCAAAAGAAGAAAAAAATAAAATCAGCCATCGTGGTCAGGCGATGAAATTATTTAAAGCAAGTTTGAAATAATTTGCATTGGAGTTAATCTTAATGCCAAAGATTAACTCCAATCCCTGAATAAAAATAGAATAATTATGGAACTTCAACCGATACAGATCATATGCAACGCTTGCCATCACACTTCAACTGAAATCCCGACACGCTCTTTTCTTGGTTTTCAAAAACTAAGCTGCCCTCATTGCCAGGCGCAACTGACCTACCCGCTCACCTCAGGCTTTCGTACCACTTACGCTATTTTTGCAGTGTTGATCGTACTGTCGATCATGCTTAATCTGTCGCAAGGTCAAATTGGATTTCCAGGCCTGATAGGTATCGCGATGATATATGCCCTCGTGCGTGATTGGCAGATTCGCAAACAGCTCAAGTAGTCGCCCTTTACGGGCATTTATAATTCACTTTTCATCTTAAAGCGAAAAAAGATGCAAAATTAACCCATAAAAACTGACGACGATGCAGCTCATAATCGTGCCTGAAGCAATATAACGCGCCGAAGTGCCTGTTCCTTGATAATGCGTTTCTAAAGCCACAATATTCGCTGCAGGGGGTAAGCAAAAGAGCATAAACATCACCCCAATATATTTCTCGATCTGGGGAATTGGAAGAAAGGCATAACTCAAACTACAGATCACCGCGCCAACGGTGAGTTTCATCGCATAAATACGACTACTGTTAATCAGATCACGCCATTGTACCTTGGTTTGACGCAGCCACATGCCTAAGACACACATTCCTGTGAAACTCATTCCAATTTTTGCAGCCTGATACAGCCAATCTAAGATCTGATGTTCTTCTAAATGTTGTAATCCAACTATTCGACAGACACCTGCAATCATCAAGGCAAATACAGGCGGTGACATCGCCACTTTTTGAATCACGCTCGACCATGGTAGTTGGGCTGAACTGACGGCTGTAACAGCCCACATATTGCCAAAGATAGAACCACCGACATACAAAGCCACCATCGCTGCACTAATTTCAGGGCCGAACAATGCTAATGCAAAAGGAAAACCCAGCCAAGCCAAGTTCAAATAACTGACACACAAGGCACGTAAACTATCTTTTAACAGCCAGCGAAATAAATAAAACATCAGCACGGCAACACTAAAGCTAAAGAGCATCAGCGCTAAACTGCCTGCTTGATAGAACACCATGTTGTAGATGATTACGGCTGGAATAAAACAGCGTGCAAGTAAGCTAGAAAAAATCGATTTGAGCGATGCGGTTCCTGATAATGATGCCAATCCGAGGCCACTTAAAAAACCCAATATCGGAAGAAGAAACGCCACTACACCACCCTCACTGCTCAATCCATGCATAGTAACACTGAACATAAGCTTCGCGGCTGTCTTTAAACTGCAACATCTTGGTCACTTCACTGTCATCTACAACTGCTGAAATGTTGTGCAAACCAACAAGAGGATAACAAGATGGCTGGACTATCGATTTGGCATGTACTGATTTTTGCAATTGTGGTGATTTTACTCTTTGGTACCTCTAAGCTAAAAAACTTGGGTAAAGATGTCGGCGGCGCGGTCAAAGATTTCAAAAAATCGATGCGTGATGAAGACGCAGCAAATACGCAGCTTAATGAGCCTCGCACGCTAGAGCATGAAGCTCAAAATAAAACCAATTCCTCAGTTCAAAGCTAAGGGGTTGTCATAATGCTTAATATTGGTATTAGCGAATTACTGGTGTTCAGCATTATTGCGCTGATCGTACTCGGCCCAGAAAAACTGCCTGAAGGTATCCGCTTTGCAGGTAAATGGTACGGGAAAGTTAAACGACTGATCAGTAACGTGCAAACAGATATTGACCGTGAACTTCGCATGTCCGAACTTCGTGAAGAAATGCAAAAAGAAATGCAACGTATTCAACAGCTCGAAGCGCGTATGCAGGCGCAGATGAATGAATTGCAACAAACGCAACACCCCATAGAACAGACTGCGCAAAAACAACAAGAAGCCGTCCTACCTGACAATAAAAATTTATCCCCACGTTATCAGTACATCGAACGTGGTCAGAGCACGATCTTTGCCGTGGCTACACCCCAAATGAAAAAAAAGCACGAGATTAAAACAGACCAAGCTCCTACATTAAGTTCGACCGATGCATTAGCAGAATATCAGGTGGCCGTATGACAGATCTTTCACTGAATAATTCACAGAACACTGTGCCTGATTTGGAAGAAATGCCAATCACCAAACATTTGGTGATTTTGCGTCGGCATTTGATCAAAATTACAGGACTCATTTTGATTCTGTTCTTTTGTTTATTGCCCTTTGCCAATCAAAGCTATCAATTGATGTCAGAGCCACTGCGTGCTCAACTGCCAATGACCTCATCCATGATTGCAACGGATGTAACCGCCACCTTTATGGCGCCGTTTAAGCTGAATTTCTTTGTCGCGCTAATGCTCGCGATGCCCTTCGTGATTTATCAACTTTGGGCCTTCATCAAACCTGCACTGTATGAAAAAGAGCGGCATTTGGCGATGCCCTTATTATTCGGCAGTATCGTCCTCTTCTATGCCGGAATTGCATTTGCCTATTGGGTTGCCCTGCCCTCCATCCTACATTTTTTTATGAGTGTTTCCCCTGAAACAGTCGCCCCAATGACGGACATCAATAGTTATTTAAGTTTCTGCTTAAAGCTTTTTTTGGTGTTTGGGCTGACCTTTGAAATTCCCATCATCACGCTAATTTTGATTTTGATCGGGGTGGTGTCTACTCAAACCTTGGTGGAGAAGCGTCGTTTTATTATCGTCGGCTGTTTTTTTGTCGCCATGTTTGCCACGCCACCCGATGCGCTTTCGATGATCATGTTGGCCATTCCCATGTGGATGCTGTTTGAGCTGGGTTTATTCTTTGGCAAGCTGATTGAAAAACGACGTGCATCTGCACCTTAAACAAACTTATTTTTCGACAATTTTGGTGAGTTTTACACCTAAGAGGCTATCTCAGCCTCTTTTTTTATACGCCCATTTAATGTTTTGCAATTTTCATGCAGCGAAATCTAAACGCCTATTTCATCAGTTTGCAACATTAGCTTCAAAGCATTGTCATATTTTATCGATAGTTTTATGTGATCAACTTTTACCCAGCACACCTTTGCCAGGATTTAAATTCATGACAAACATGCCATATAACGAAGATCAAGAACTTGATAACAACACTTCGGATAACCTTCATTTTCGTGACATTTTAGAACAGCGCATCAGCCGTCGTAGCTTGATTACCAAGACTGCGAGTGGTGCAGTCGCACTTGCATTGGCATCTTCATTAACGGGGTGTAATGATGACAATGACTCAGATTCAAATAGCAATACCAAACCACCAGTTACCGATCCAAATCAAAAACCGACCAAGTTCAATTTCACACCAGTGAAAAAGAATTTAGACGATATTGTGACTGTTCCTGAAGGCTATCAAGCGCATGTACTATATGCGATGGGTGACTCGATTAACCCTGCATACCCAGCGTGGGATGATAACAATGTTCCTTCTGGCCCGAGCTTCCAATTCCGCTCTGGTGACTGCCATGACGGTATGAGCTTCTTTGGTTTAAATACCACCTCTGGACGTTATGATGCCAAGCAGTCAGACCAAGGTTTGTTGGTGATGAACCATGAATACATCAATCCGATCTTCTTACACCCGCAAGGCCCAACCAAAGTGGAAGGTCGTCGCCCTGAAGATGAAGTTATCCGTGAAGTCAATGCACACGGTGTTTCTGTGATTCAAATTGAAAAAGACAGCAAGACTCAAGCCGTTAAACTGGTACAAAACTCTCCATTTAACCGTCGTATTACCGCATCGACCGTAATGGACTTTAAAGGCCCTGTTGCAGGCTCAAGCTTAGTTTGCACGAAATTTTCAACCAATAGCCAGCAAACCCGTGGTACACACAACAACTGCGGTAATGGCTATACCCCTTGGGGCACTTACCTGACAACAGAAGAAAACTTCATTGGTTACTTCGCTCGTGCAAAAGACGATGATGCCAAACGTAGTCCGGCTGAAATTGTGGCACTCAACCGTTATGGCCTAAAAGCGGGTGCGAACTCACGCTATGGTTGGGAAACGGCGATTGGAAGTAATGAGTCACAAGATTTATATGACCGTTGGTCAGCGAATGTTACCGGTACTCAGGCAGCAGAAGATTATCGTAATGGTCCAAACACCTTTGGTTGGATTGTCGAAATCGACCCATTTGACCGTCGTGAAAACCCCGTAAAACGTACAGCACTGGGTCGCTTTGCACATGAAGACTGCCGTGCAAGTCGCTTACGTGAAGATGACAACCTTGCGTTTTACATGGGTGATGACTCACGCGGTGAATACATCTATAAATTTGTATCCGACCAAAAATGGAATAAAAAAGATGTCAACGGTGGCTATGCTGCAGGTGACAAATACATGAACAACGGTAAGTTATACGTTGCCAAATTTAACAATGACGGCAAAGGTCAATGGATTGAATTGAGCTATAACGTCAATGGTTTAAACCAAAGCAACAGCGTGTATCCGTTTAGTTCACAAGCAGATGTGCTGACCTTCGCACGTCTTGCCGCAGATGCTGTCGGTGCTACCAAAATGGACCGTCCTGAATGGGTCGCTGTGCATCCAGACAATGGTGAAGTCTATGTGACCCTCACCAATAACTCGAACCGTGGTACGACGCATGCACTAGATGCTGCCAACCCTCGTAACTACACCGACCCTGAAGGTGGTAAAGGCAATGTCAACGGTCATATTATCCGTTTCCGTGAAGATGGTGATACAACCACAGCACTCAGCTTTACTTGGGATATTTACCTGTTTGGTGCTGAAGCAAAAATGGCGAGCAACATTAACTTATCTGGTCTAAATGACAATAATGACTTGTCATCACCTGATGGGATGTGGTTCGACCCACGTGGTGTGTTATGGATTCAAACCGATGACGGTGCTTATACCGATACCACCAACTGTATGATGCTTGCTGCACTTCCAGGTCAAGTCGGTGATGGCACAAAAGCTACGACCTCATCGGGTCAAGAAACCATTGTGGGTGCAAAACTGAATGATGAAAACTTACGTCGCTTCCTGACTGGACCTAAAGAATGTGAAATCACAGGTGTGACGATGACACCTGACTACAAAGCGATTTTTATCAATGTGCAACATCCCGGCGAAGATTCAGCATCCTATGCTGAACCGACCAGCCACTGGCCTGCATCACAAACCAATGCTGCAGCGACCTCACGCCCACGTTCTGCAACCGTTGTCATCACCCGTAAAAATGGTGGTGTGATAGCTGGCGAAGCGGTAGAACAAGCTCAGCCAACGCAAAAAACCGCATAAAAAAACTCTAAAAAATAAGCCGACGAATCGTCGGCTTTTTTATTGCTTTAAATGCACTTCTATCTGTGTGATCTGTCCTTGTTGCTCACCCTGCTGCTGTTTTTCTTGCCATTGCCACTGTGAATCCCGCATACACAATAAATTTGAACAACGTGTGCCATACACCGGACTTTGAATAAAGGTTGAAGACAACAAATGTTCCATTTCCGCCTGAATCCCAGTATTGGGTAACAGCGCTGGAATGATTTTACGTTCATCTTCCAAAATATCCCACGCAGCGGCATCTATGTCCGCCTGTGGTTGCTGGCTTTGTAGCATCGGCAAAAATTCTTGCGTGAAACGTTTACGTAAATGTCGGGTCTTTTCCCAATGTTCAGTCATTAAACCATTAGACGTGACATACACCCCTTTGGCTAAGACTTGTGGCGCTTCACCGCGATTACTCATATAAACGGCTTGAGTGGCGTCGCCAACGAATAAATTAAAGCCGGCATAATTACATTGGACTTGTTCAAGTGCTTGCGCAAACCGAATGGGTGTTTGCTCTGATTCTAAAAATTGCTGAATCAAAGCGCCGCGTGAAGTGGGATATGTGGTCTGATCACGGCCATCACGAAAATTGGTCACAATCGCCCAACGCCCTTGAGCGGTTATCCCCATCCATGTTCCACCAGACTGTAAGTCCTGCCCTGCAATAATCGGACTATCTACCCATTGCTTTAGGCCTGTCGTCGGTCGATGATAAAACTCATCACGATTCGAAATCAGGCAGAGTGGCATGTCATCCAAGACCTGCCAAGCAAAAGCCACAATGCACATATTCAATTCTCAATATCTTTACACATTGAATGTACAACATTTTTCAGCGCATTCAGCTAAAATCTGTGCAAAACATAATGACAAGGAACAGCAATGCTGACATATCCAAATATCGACCCTGTGGCGATATCACTGGGGCCACTACAAGTTCACTGGTATGGTCTGATGTATTTATTGGCCTTTTTATTTGCATGGGGCTTGGCAACCTACCGTGCAAAACAACGTGACGGCTGGAACGCAGAAATGGTCTCTGACCTGATTTTCTACGGTGCATTGGGTGTTGTGATTGGTGGACGCTTTGGCTATGTCTTCTTTTATGGTTTCGATCAATTCCTTGCCAACCCACTGTGGCTGTTCCAAGTTTGGACCGGCGGCATGAGCTTCCATGGCGGTTTCCTTGGTGTCATGATTGCCATGTTACTGTGGTGCAAAAAATATAAAATGACCTGGTTTCAAACCCTCGACTTTATTGCACCCTGCGTTCCAACAGGCTTGATGTTTGGTCGTATTGGGAACTTTATTGGTGGCGAACTGTATGGCCGTGCAGTGACTGACCCTAATTTTGCTTTCGGTATGATCTTCCCGACCGATCCACTTCAGTTGGTGCGCCATCCGTCGCAGCTCTATCAAGCCCTCTGTGAAGGTTTAATTCTGTTTATTGTGCTGTGGTGGTTTAGTTCAAAACCTCGTCCACGTTATGCCGTTTCAGCCTTGTTCCTCATCGGATATGGTATCGCACGCTTCACCATTGAATTCTTCCGTGAGCCGGACAATGGTCAACTATTCATTGGATGGATGAGTAAAGGTCAGTTCCTGACAGTTCCGATGATTCTGATTGGCCTATGGATGATGGGGTATGCCTACCAGAAAAAAATCTATGACTGGGGTCCACAAAAAAATCATTAATATTTTCTAAATGTCTTTAAGCAAGCGAGGTTTAAGCCTCGCTTTTTTATGCGCTGCAATTTATTCCTTCATACGCATTTACTGCACATGAAGTGACTGAATTAGACAACTGATCTGTGCTAAAGTTTATTCAGCTTATTTTTAAACTATCGATCCATGCTTGAATTTTGGTTTAACCCCAGCGTTTCTGTACTTAAAAAAATCCTGTTTTTTATTGCGATGGCCATACTGACAGGTGCTCTGTATTGGATGGAACCCTTAACACTTCAAGCCATTCTCATGTTCATGGGTACAGGTGTCATTTTCCTGATTTGTCGTTATTGCAAGATTCATTTTGCAGCAAAAAATCCAACAGGTTTGCTCTATCGTTTATTGACGTGGATTCCGATTGCACTGCTGTTGGCATTGGTTTTTATCAACATGAATAAGGGTGAAATTTTGATTCCGGGTGCTCAAGGCATTGGCTTTATGGCTTTGGCGATCTGCCTGCTCTCCCCGATTTCACTGCTGAATAAAAACGAGAAAACTTCATCCGAAGGTAAAGTTTAAATGCTGACGTTTTGGTACTCTGAGCGCTGTAACCGACAAATCAAGCTCATCATTTGTATCAGTACCTGCGTGCTAATTTTTCTATGTGCAGAACAAAAACAACTTGATCCCCGCTTTGCGGGCATAAGTTTAGCGATTGGTTTGATGATTGATCTGCTTTATAAACTCAGACAAGACAAACTGAGAACACTGTCTCAGTCATTAAAATGCGCTTTGGCTACTTTGCCAATTTTATGTTTAGTGTGCTTAATTTATTTTCTACCCAATGAGCAACGCTGGATTTTAGCGCTGCAATGTGTGGGCTTTACTGCAATTGGATTATTTATTGTCTCGATCTACAGTCAGCGTGCAAAAAGATTTGAAGACTAACCTTTTATTCAGCCACGGGCTGTTAATCTGCTAAGCGATAATAGCTATATTTCACATTTGGAGTTCGATAGACCGCATAACCCGCTTGACGATAATCAGACACCCAATCCTTACCTGAATATGCTGCGATATGACCATAACGGCTACTTTGATTGCGGTCGATAATATAAATATCGCCTTTCTTAGGACGATCAAACGCTAAATTAATTTTTTGATAACCAATTTTTTGTAATGTGCTGCCCCAGTCTGCTGCGGCAACGGGGTGACCGTTAAAACGTGCCCCTGCGGACTCAAGTGCTAGACGAACACTGCGGGCACATTTCTGAGTACTGCTTTGGCGGGTAATGCCTTGTAAAAATCCAGTCAAACGATCGATATCGATACGCTGACCATTGCGGGATACCACATTTTTAGTTGCTGCTTTTTGAGTGGTATTGGACTTGCCCGTATTTTTACTCGCCTGAGAACGAATTATGATATTTGCCTGAACTGGAGCATGCACTTCACTCAAGTTTACATTGTGATCATAAGCCATTCTTTAACCCACACTCCCGCCTATATTTAGGCATTCAAAAATTTTAACGAGGGTGATAGTACCGCGTAAATCATGTTTTTTCATGTAAAAAATGTAAGATTTCTTAAACAAATCTTCACAATTAAATACGACCGTCTATTTTTAATTCAAATAGATTTATTTTTGATATCAAACTTTTAATCAAAAATAGTTGTTCAAAATCACCTCTTCATAATGAGAAAAATCACGTTTATTTTTTAATCAAACTTATCTGTATTTTTTTTCACCGCTGCGAATGGAACATCGCTTAATAAGTAAACAATAAAGTTTAAGTCTTCTAAGCTCATGCTTGATTTAACAGACATATTGTCTCGTTAACGCTTGATGTAATTGTTATAAATAGACGTCTTCAACTCAGAAAATCCAGCGCTTGTTGCCTGCAAAATTTGGTCATCACCCAATAAACACCGTATGTTTTTGATTTTTTAAACCTGACCATATTCAAGCGCCCATCGCAGTTCCTTCCTCACGCAAAACAAGCTAATATGTGCCACAAGAAATTTAGCAAATTATGAGAGAGACATGCGCCAGTATTTAGACCTTTTACAACACATTCTCGACAACGGCGGCGACAAGGGCGACCGTACGGGTACGGGAACACGTTCTGTATTTGGTCATCAGATGCGCTTCGATCTTTCTCAAGGTTTCCCTTTACTCACCACCAAAAAAGTTCATTTCCGCTCTATCGTGATTGAACTACTGTGGTTCCTTAAAGGCGATACCAATGTTCAATATTTGCAAGACAACAAAGTCTCGATTTGGGATGAATGGTCTACAGCAGAACAAACTGCTCGTTTTGGTCGTCCTGCCGGTGAATTAGGTCCTGTTTATGGTCATCAATGGCGTAATTTCGGGGCGACCAAAAAAGCCGATGGCCTATATGAACAAGATGGTTTTGACCAAATTAAATGGTTGGTCAATGAAATCAAAACCAATCCTAACTCTCGTCGTCTAATCGTGTCTGGTTGGAACCCAAATGAGGCAGGTAATGTTGCATTGCCACCATGCCATACCTTGTTTCAATTTTTTGTTCAAAACGGAAAATTATCTTGCCAATTATATCAACGTAGTGCTGACGTTTTCCTAGGTGTGCCGTTTAACATTGCCAGCTATGCCCTGTTAACACACATGATTGCACAAGTTTGTGGTCTTGGTGTGGGCGACTTCGTTTGGACCGGTGGGGATACACATTTGTATGCCAACCATTTCGAACAAGCGCAGTTGCAACTGACACGTGAACCAATGGGTCTGTGCCAATTAAAACTCAATCCTGAAATCACCGATCTTTTCGATTTTAAATTTGAAGATATTGAAATCGTAGGTTATGAATCACATCCTGCGATTAAAGCCCCTGTTGCTGTTTAATTTCAGAAATCCCAAGTGAAAAGCAAAATCCCGCTTTACCTCAAGCGGGATTTTGTATTCTAATAGACGACAAATAATTCGGCTATTTGAGTTCAAACTATGGCATTTCAAAATTTAGAAATCGTGCACGTTGTCGCTATGGATCAGCAGCGCTGCATTGGTAAAGGTAATGATTTGCCGTGGCATATTTCTGCCGATTTACAGCACTTTAAAGCCATCACCCAAGGTGGTGTAGTGGTTATGGGACGCAAAACCTTAGAGTCTATGGGACGTACCCTTCCGAAGCGTGTCAATTGGGTCATTACACGAGATAGCAATTGGTCATTTGAAGGCACCAAAGTCGCATATAGTATCGACGAGGCGTTAACGCAAGCTGTTGCTGATGTCGCAAGTTCAGAAAAACCAACGAGTCTTTTTATTATTGGTGGTGGTGAAATTTTTAAGCAAACCATCGGCATCGCAGACCGTTTAGAACTCACGCATGTTGAACTGGATGTTCAAGGTGATGCGCATTATCCTGAAATTCCTGCGGACTTTCAAAAAGTGGCGTCAGAACAACATATCGACGACAAAACTGGGATTGCTTTTGAGTTCGCAACTTACCGAAAATAAAGAAAAATCTTAAGCTAAAAGAAAAATATGCAACAGAGTGACCAACAAGCAATCTTCAAAAAAATAGGGCGAAGTATTCTTCATTCTCTATTTAGTGTGTTTGTCCTCTGTTCTTCGATTTGGCTCTGTGCCGCCCTGTGGATACAGCAACCGGCAGGCTGGCTAGGCAGCCGCATTATCATTGGGATCTGGATCGCTTTTGCTCTAAGCATTTTAGGCATCTATATTACCCAACACTTTTTTAGCCGTCGTAAAGATGTCTTGATTTATATTGTGGGCTTTATCTGTGGTCTATTTTGGTATTTTGGCATGGAAGCACGCCAAGATCGTGAATGGAATCCTGAAGTAGCAGAAATTCTACATTATGAAAAGCAAGGCAATCTTGTCACCTTGCACAATGTGCGTAATTTCGACTGGCATGCCGATGGCAGCTATACCCCGCGTTGGGAAACCCGCCAATATGACCTAAGTCAAATCAATGGCGTCAACATCATTACCTCATATTGGATGGGGCCGCAAATTGCCCATACACTGGTCACTTTTGATTTTGCTGACCGACCACCGCTGACGTTTTCGATTGAAATTCGCAAAGAGAAAAATGAAGAATTCTCTGCGATTGGTGGTTTTTTCCGTAAATATGAACTGAGCCTCATTGCATCAGATGAAAAAGATATTATCTATACCCGCAGCAATACACGCGGAGAACAGGTCTATTTCTTCCCCGTAAACATGCCAAAATCTGAAATGCAGGCGCTGTTTATTGAATATCTACATAAAGCCGATGAACTGCAGACTCAACCCAAATGGTACAACACACTCACTAGTAATTGTACAACACTGGTGTTTGACATGATTCAAGCGGTTTCCAAACATCAACTTCCAACCGATTACCGCTTATTTGCATCCGGTTATTTGCCGAATTATTTGCACGACCTCCATGCCATAGACCAAAATTGGGATATGAAAACATGGTATCAAAAAGCCCATGTTAACCCCCGCGTCTCTCAAATTAAGCAACTGAGCAGTGAACAATATTCGAAGTTAATCCGACAAGGTTTGCCGCATTCACAGTCTAATCCAAGCGCCAATCAATTGTAATTCTTAAATATTGATACAAATATGGCTAGCTTATCTGTGCGATATTTGCTTAGATAATTGAAATGCTTCCACGGGGAAATTCCGATGCTAAAACAAATATTTGTTGCTGCAACTTTGGTTTCAACTTTAGTGGTGACAGGCTGTGAAAGCATGCCTGCACAAGACAACACCATAACTGAAAATTTAAACCTATTACAAAACCGTACTTGGATTGCCACTCAGATTGGCAACACCCCAATCAAAACAGCACCCAATGCGCATAATATTCCAAGCATTCAATTCGATGCGGCTTCAAAACGTGTCTCAGGTGCAGACGGCTGTAATCGTATAATGGGTGGCTATAATGCTGGCAAAGACACCATAACGTTTGGCCCGATTGCATCGACACAAATGGCTTGTCTCAATAACAATGGGCTAGAGCGACAGTACCATGCAGCACTCGAAAAGGTAACGCATTATCAAGTTTTTGGAAAAACCTTGAAATTGCTAGACCGTCACGGCAATTTATTAATTCAATATGAAAGCGCTGTTCAACCGCGTTAAATCATTAAAAAAGTCTGCTTCGGCAGACTTTTTTATTCACTGTTCAGTCATGCCAGAGACATTTAATGCACATAAACTAGTGATTAGTATACAGACGTACATTGCAGTTTTTAGCTATAACCCCATATTAAACATCAGGGAACAAAATAGGATTTCACTATGCAACAAGCGGTATTTGGTGGTGGGTGCTTTTGGTGTGTAGAAGCAGTTTTTCTACAACTAAAGGGCGTGCAAACAGTCGTCAGTGGTTATGCAGGGGGAGTTACTCAGCATCCGAGCTATGAGCAAATTTGTGAGGGGAATACCCAACATGCAGAAGTCATTCAGATCAATTTTGATGACAGCCAAATCAGTTTTAGCCAATTGCTGGATGTATTTTTCGCAACCCACGATCCAACCACGCTGAACCGTCAAGGCAATGATGTCGGCACACAGTATCGCTCAGTGATTTTCTATCAAGACGAATCACAAAAGCAAATCGCTGAACAACGTATTGAAGAATTAAAAGCTGAAGGCATCAATATCGTGACTGAACTGAGTCCAATGCCGACCTTCTACCCTGCCGAAGAATATCATCAGAACTTCTTTGCGCGTAACCCAAACCAAGGCTACTGTAATTTTTCAATACCACCTAAACTCATGAAATTACGTAGCAAATTTCAAGACCTACTCAAATCTGAGTGATCTATTTGTACGACATTTTTTCAAAATAGAGACATAAAAAAAGCGACATTTCAGTCGCTTTTTTTAGTTATCTTTGCTCAGTGCTTAGTTATCACTGGCAAAGGCGATATCGCTGAGTCCGGCTCCACTCGCACGCGACATCACTTGTGCAACTGTGTCATAACGTGATTCTTTATCAGCTTTTAATACCAATGCAGGCTTACGTTCTTGCTGACCAGCTGTATTTAGACGACTTTCTAAATCTTCGAGCGTGACAATATCACCATTCCAAGCGATATCACCCGCTGAGTTAATGCTGATGGTTACGCTTTCAGTTGGCAGATCAATCACTTCTGCAGTCGTTTGTGGCAAGGTTAATGGAATTGATGGGTTGGCAACAGTCGCAGTCACCAAGAAGATGATCATCAATACCAACATAATATCGATGAGCGGAATGAGGTTCATCTCATTCATGCCAGCATCGTTGTCTTCACCCAATTGAAAAGCCATTAAGCTTGACCTCCAGCTAAACTTTGCTGTGCAGTTTTCACGTCTTCTTTCTTCGCTGCAGATTCTTGTTGCAACATAGTATCAATCAATAAACCATGCGCTTGATCTTGCAATTCATTCGAAAGTGTACGGTTAAAACGAACACAGATGTTATAAGCCAAAACCGCAGGAATCGCCACAGCCAAACCAAGACCGGTCATGATCAAGGCTTCACCAACTGGTGTTGCTACTTGTGCAAGACCTGCTTGACCGCTTTTTCCTACTGCTACAAGGGCATGAAAAATACCCCATACTGTACCGAACAAACCTACGAACGGTGCAATTGAAGCAATCGTACCCAATACAGATACGCCTTTTTCAGCATTAGCTTTTTCTACCGAAATTTGACGTAGTAATGCTTGTTCTGCCACAGCCTTACGTTGTTCAAAAGCCAAAGGAGCAAATTTCGCTTTCAGTTTGCTTAGTGCATCTGCAAGGTGGTTATACGCCACTTGTTTGAGCTGACGTGTGCCCATAATACGAAGAACGAAGATCGTCCAAGTCGCAATCGACATTGCAAGTAACACGAAATACAGTGTTTTGCTGACTGCATCTGCATGTTGCCAATAAACTGAAAAGTTCATATTCGAACTCCTAATGGGTTAGCCGGAATCTTAATTAAGTTTAAAGTTGAATGGTTGATCAACTCGCGTCGGAGTTGCCACACCATTATCAATATATTTGGATAAACGTGCACGCTTCACTGCATCAGTCACTTTACGGTTTACAGCAGCGCCACAAGTCGAGTTTTTAATCGTTGCTGATTCGACTTTACCTTCAGCACTTGCAGCAATCGCAACTTCAACTGTACACGACGCTTTTAATTCACCATTTTCAAATTGAACATTCGGTTTCTTAATCCAACTGACACCATTACCGATGCTGACTATTTTAGGTGTCGGTGGCGCAGGTGGTGCTGGAGGCGCAGGTGGTGGTGCAACAGGTGCCGGAGGTGTTGGTTCAACACGAACGACTTTCGTTTCAGAAACCACAGTTGAAACAACAGGTGTTGGTGGTACGTTTTTGACCGCTTCAACAGTTGGTTTCGGCGCATCTTTCTTTTTCACCTGTTCCACTTTTTCCACTTTCTTCGGTGGAGGTGGTAACGGCTTATCTACTATTTTAACTTCTTTTGGCTTTGGTGGCTCTTTCTTCGGTTCTGGTTTTGGCTTCGGAGGTTCAGGTTTTTTCTCTTCAACAATCTTCACAAAACGAACTTTAATCGGATCTTTTTCGATCGGTTTAAGTTCTGGTGCTTTCATATTGCTGACCGCCCACAATACGCCCACATGCCCTATCACAACAGCGAGAAGCGCAGTAATGATTTTCTTTTTCATCGGGTTAGGTGATTGCATCATTGGAGCGGGAGATTGACTCATTAAACTCAGTTACCTTGAAGAAGCGATTGCATTTATTTTGTCAAAAATACAATCATGCTCATCGGTTAGCACAATTAAAGTACGGCAATAATAAATGAGAAGTGTTTTCATTTGCAACTATTAATTCGTCAGTTTTAATGACTTTTTTTAATCATAATATAAAAAAGGCATACCTAAAGTATGCCCTTTTATTCAAAAAATCATCTCGTTTTATTGAAATACAACAGTTTTATTACCATCGACAATAATACGATCTTCAAGATGCCATTTGACTGCACGTGCGAGTACATTACGCTCTACGTCCTGACCTAACTCACGCAATTGTTCAACGGTAAAGTCGTGGCTTACACGCTCTACGTCTTGCTCAATAATCGGCCCTTGGTCAAGATCCGCAGTCACATAGTGTGCTGTCGCACCAATCAACTTCACACCTTTTTCATGCGCTTGTTTATATGGGTTCGCACCAACAAAGGCTGGGAGGAATGAATGGTGAATGTTGATCACTTTCATTTCCCATTTTTGAACAAATTCTTCGTCTAAAATTTGCATATAACGAGCAAGAACCAATAAATCATTGCCTTGCATCAATTGATCAATTTGCTCATAAGCTTCACGTTTGTTTTCTTTGTTCACGGGAACCACTTCAAACGGAATACCGAAATTTTCTACAGATTCACGTAAAGCATCGTGATTAGACACGACTTTGGTGATTTCACATGGTAAACCACCACGTGCATGACGCCATAACAGTTCAAGCAAAGCATGGTCAACTTTAGACACCAAGATACCGACTTTCTTCACATCACTGACTAAGGCTAAACGCCAGTGCATGTTGTAACGCTCAGCAACATTGCTCGCAAATGTTTGAGTTAGACTTTCTTTACGGCTTTGTAAATTGTCCAATTCGAACTCAACACGCATGAAGTATCGCCCCCCTTGAGCTTCAGTCGCGTATTGATCAAGTGCGGTAATATTTGCTCCCTGATGATACAAAAAGCTCGATACAGCTTGCACAATCCCTGGTTTATCTTCACAGGTAATGAGTAAGCGTGCTGTGTTAGCGGTCGACATATTCATGTTGGTTTATATCACTAATCAGTTAAATTGAAAAAATAGCCGAGTATTCTAACGCTTTTTAAAGCCAGACTAAATAGTCTTATTCAGTAACCTGATGCTTTACGTTTGAAAGACTTGCAAATAAGTCCGACGGCCCTAAAGTTTCGAGCAGTCGCTCATAGGTTTCACGGCTTTCACCACGTAGATATGCGCCTTCTAAGAACACCATTTGTCGCAGTGCTTGCCACACCCACTTTTCTTCCAAAGTATTGGAGTCGGTAATATGGCCCGACATATAAAGGAAGTTGGTCCAGTTGGTCAGCACGATCCACAAGTTAATGGTTAAGGCCTCAATTTCAGAATCGGTCATCTGCATTAAGCCTGCGTCAACAAAGGCACGATAAATTTTCTGCCCTTGTTGCATAACTTGACCGGCAAAACGTGGATACATTTTGCGGAAATCTTCATTATTTTCGACCAAGTGATAAACATCACGATGTAAAAAGCGATAAGCCCATAATTGGCTACTTAACACTTGGAAATAGCGAATTTTATCATTGGCATCAAGCTGACGATCATCAGGAAGCGCTAACATTTCTAGCGTTTCATGCTGATATTGCTCCATTAATTCCTTAATAATTTCACTTTTATTTCGGAAATGGTAATACAAGTTACCTGGGCTCATTCCCAGTTCAGCAGCAATATGATTGGTTGTCACTGAACGCTCGCTACGCTCATTAAACAACTGCAAACTCAGCTGCAAAATACGTTCTTTCGTTTTTAAGGTTTTGGTGTGAGACATCCTAAAACAACCATTTATTTCAAAGCATTAGAACACTAACACATAAAGTAACTTGACTATTTAGAGTATTTACTCTAAAAATTAATTAATCGCTAATTTGGATATGGTCGTGCGACATGAATAGTCAGACAAAAACAACTTCAATGACACCACATTCTTTTGATCACCAGCATCTCAACAATATGTTGGAACAGCAGAAACAAGCGTATTTACGTTACCCATTGCCTACAGCGAAGGAACGTATTGACCGTTTGGCTCGGCTTAAGCGTATCTTAGTTAAGTATCAAGATCAATTTGCTGATGCAATTAATCAAGACTATGGTAACCGTTCTATCGGTGAAACCAAGATTGGTGAGTTACTCACATGTCTTGAGCACATTAAATATTATAGCAAGCATTTGACAGACTGGATGAAACCATCCAAACGCCATGTCGGAATTATTCACCAACCTGCAAAAGCATGGGTGCAATATCAACCGCTTGGTGTCGTCGGCATTATTACGCCATGGAACTACCCACTGCTTCTTTCTATAGGCCCACTGATTTGTGCTTTGGCTGCGGGCAACCATGCCATGATCAAAATTTCGAGTGCCTCTGCGGCATTCGGTGATGTGCTAGAAAAAGCTCTCGCAGAAGCATTTCCTCAAGAATTGGTGGCAGTCGTCAACGGTGGTGGCCCAATTTCAGATGCGTTTAGTCACCTTGCCTTCGACAAAATGATTTTTACTGGCTCGACCAATGTCGGTAAAACCGTCATGGCGGCAGCGTCTGAAAACTTAGTTCCGGTGATTTTAGAATTAGGCGGAAAGTCACCTGTATTGGTTCATCCGTCTATTGACCTTGCAGATGTCACACAGCGTCTTGCGGTTGGTAAACTTTGGAATGCAGGTCAAACTTGTGTTGCACCTGACTATGTGTTCTTACCTCGTGGTAAAACAGCTGAATTTTTAGATCACTATAAAGTGTGCGTTGAAGCAATGTACCCAAGTATTGCCCAAAATCAGGACTACACCTCGATTATTAATGACAAGCAGTACAACCGCCTACAAGGTTATTTAGAAGATGCGCGTGATCAAGGCGCACAAATCATCAGTTTTAACCCACAAAATGAAGATGTGGACGCTGTACGTAAAATTGCACCGACTGTTTTAACGGGTGTCACTCCAGACATGCAAATTATGCAGCATGAAATCTTCGGTCCGATCCTTCCGATCATGGAATATGATCAAATTGACGAGGTTATTGCTTTTATTAATAGCCGTCCTCGTCCACTTGCTTTATACTATTTCGACTTTGATCAGGCACGTGCCGACTATGTCGCAACACGTACCCATTCAGGACATTTCGGACAAAACACGGTATTAACCCATGTTGCTCAAGATGACCTGCCGTTTGGCGGTGTGGGGGCTTCGGGTATGGGGAAATATCATGGTCCAGAAGGTTTCTTCAGTTTGTCGCATGAACGCTCGGTGATGTCGAATCCAAAACTCTATAGTTTGAAATTCATTCTTCCACCGTTCAATAAGCCGATCCACAAACTGATTTCGAAGACACTTCTTCGATAAACGATCAAGGCATGAACGATCACACTAGGTGATCGTTCGTTTTATGCAAAATCGCTTGTCTTTTAAGCGCATTTTTGATATAAAACGCCCCTTGAATGAATTCAATGTTTTTTTTGACTGGCCATACAGATTTGCTGTTGGCTAAATCAATGGAGTTACACCATGTCTAAGGTTTGCCAAGTTACCGGCAAGCGTCCAGTCGTTGGTAACAACGTCTCACACGCCAACAACAAAACTAAACGCCGGTTCGAGCCGAACCTGCATCACCACCGTTTTTGGTTAGAAAGCGAAAAACGTTTCGTACGTCTTCGTCTAACTACTAAAGGTATGCGTATTATCGACAAATTGGGCATCGAAAAGGTTGTTGCTGACCTACGTGCTCAAGGTCAAAAGATCTAAGGAGCTACGAACATGCGTGATAAAATTCGCCTAGTTTCTTCTGCTGGTACAGGTTATTTCTACACTACCACTAAGAACAAACGTACTATGCCGGAAAAAATGGAAATCAAAAAATTTGATCCAAAAATCCGTCAACACGTAATCTTCAAAGAAGCTAAAATCAAATAATTTTAGTTTTTTGAAAAAAACGACCTACTTAGGTCGTTTTTTTTTGCATTTTTTTTATTCGAATTGCTAAACTTTCAAAATGCTTTTTGGCACTTTTTGTGCTTGTCTTTTTTACCCTTAACTTAGGCTTAAGGAGTTTTTAGTGCCTCATGATGTAGAACTCATAATATTACTTGCTGTTGGCTTTGGTTTTGCCTTAATTTTTGGCTATATTGCTGCACGCCTGCGACTTCCTCCCCTTATCGGCTATCTGATTGCCGGTATTATTATTAGCCCAAACACACCTGGGGTAGTTGGCGATATCCATCTCGCTAACCAATTGGCCGAACTCGGTGTCATGTTCCTGATGTTTGGCGTGGGTATGCACTTTTCACTCAATGATTTGATGCAAGTCCGTCGTATTGCCCTCCCGGGTGCCATTTTACAAATTGCAGTGGCGACCTTACTCGGTATGGGAATTTCCATGCTTTGGGGCTGGAGCATGGGCTCAGCCTTAGTGTTTGGCTTAAGTTTGTCGTGTGCAAGTACTGTCGTTCTACTCAAAGCCTTAGGTGATCGCGGTTTACTCAACTCCGTCAATGGTAAAATTGCCGTGGGTTGGCTCTTGGTTGAAGACTTGGTGATGGTTTTGGTCCTGGTCCTTCTGCCTGCTACTGCCGTACTGCTTGGCGGCCAACCGCTCACAGAAAGCAGTGCTGATGAAAATATTTGGCTGACCTTAGGTCTAACTTTACTCAAAGTTGCTGGCTTTATTGCCTTCATGCTGATCATTGGTAAACGTTTAGTGCCAATGATTATGCAAGTGGTTGCACGCTTAGGCTCACGTGAATTATTCACGCTCACTGTGGTTGCAGCAGCCGTGTCTATTGCCTTTGGTGCCTACAAGGTATTTGGTGTATCCATGGCACTGGGCGCATTTTTTGCCGGTATGGTGGTCAAAGAGTCTGACTTTAGTCACCGTGCAGAAGAAGAAACCCTTCCGCTTCGTGAAATTTTTTCGATTCTGTTTTTCGTCTCCGTCGGCATGCTGTTTGATCCACGGATCTTGATTGAACAACCGCTTCACGTCTTAGCTGTGGTCGGTATTATCATGATTGGTAAGACCATCGCTGCAATGGCATTAGTATTGTTCTTCCGCTACCCCATCAATACCGCATTAACCGTTGGGGCAAGCTTGGCGCAAATTGGTGAGTTCTCATTTATTTTGGCGACCTTGGGTGTATCTCTAAACCTCCTTTCTATGGAAGGACAAAACCTGATACTGGCAGGTGCATTAATCTCGATTACGCTGAATTCATTTGTATTTTCTGCAATCGAGCCTATGCAGCGACTCATCCGTGAGCGCTCGAATTTGGCTCGTTTACTGGAACGTAGTAGTGACCCATTGGCCATGTTGCCGGATGAGGTCTCACAGGATTATCTACGTGATCAGGTGGTGCTGATTGGTCATGGTGAAGTCGGTCGTCGTATTACCCGCGAATTAATGAATGAAAACATTAAAGTGGTTATTGCTGAAGAAAACCGTGAAATCGTGGAAAACTTGCGGGAAAAAGGCATCGCTGCGGTATCCGGTGTAGCAACAGAACCTGGCGTTTTAATTCAAGCCCATATTCAACACGCACGCCTTTTGGTCATTTCACCTATGGATATTTTAGATATTCATAAAATTGTCGATATTGCCAAAATGCTGAATCCTTCTATCCAAGTATTGGTTTGTGCGGAAAGCAAAGAAGAAGCTGAAGTCATTCGTCGTGACAATATCGGTGAGGTTTATTATGCCAAAGAGGAAATGGCGAAAAATATGAGCAATCATATTTTAAATCAAATCCAAATTGCCCATCACCAAACACCGACACACTAAGATGTCAAATTAAGTGCTTAAAGGTGATACCAAAAAGGCGATGCATTTAAGCATCGCCTTTTTTTAATGGATATAATTCATTAATTTTAAAATTACAAATAATTGAATTTAAAAAACATATTGATAAAATAAGCATCAAACGAAGCATCATTTTTAAAAACTTCAAACAAGATACGAGATAAACATGTTCATTCTTTATTTAGGCCTTGCCATTATTATAATTGGCGGTCTGGGCTTTCTCATCGCTGCATTTAAAACCAGTATTTTATGGGGACTAGGCTGTCTATTGTTTTATCCCATTTCCATCGTCTTTCTGATTCTGTATTGGCAAGATGCCAAAAATCCTTTTTTCTTACAGCTCATCGGGGTCTTTATTGTATTTTTAGGTTCGATACTGATCTCACCTACTGAACTGGGCACAGTCTAAGTGCCATTTTGGGTATAAAAAAACGCACCGAAAGGTGCGTTTTCATCATGATCTAAAAATCAGTGCCTATATGATTAGCTCATATATTTAGGCTTTTCATCGACCACTTCGGCATGCCATTCATCCACTTGTTTTTCTAACAAACCAAACAATGCAGCCTGAATCATTTGCTGAGCGATCACACTCATTTGATCGCCCAAAATATTGCGTAATTCTTCATTGAATTGGATAGTCACCAAAGGCTCTTTTTCTGAGCCTGCATTACGCAATGCCAACTCACCACCTTCCAATTGAACCAGCTCTAAAATTGCTTCCTGGTTCCCAAAGAGTTCTTTCAACTGTTCTATAGACATATATCCCTCCATGCGCAACATGGTGATAAAGGCATCTGCACTTTGTATTACTTAGATAATCTTATATCGGGTTAAATAAATTTATTTCAAGTAGCAATAGTCCGATTAGAACTCCACCATCTCGTTACGAAATCCATCAATTAATTGAGTTAGATCACGATGCCATTCACGCAAAATAGCGGTATCTGGCAACCATGCTTGCGGTGTTTGGGTAACTTTAATAATTAAATTTGAAGACGTTTCATCTTCTGGCTCTGGTGCAGACGGTTCAGGTGCATATTGACACATACGATGTGCGCGTTTCAGCTCTGCAATAAAGCCCTGCTTTGCCAATTGCTGCATAACAGTCACTTCAGGTGATACCTGACCTTTTTCAGCCATCAGCGTTTCAATCGACTTTAACGTGGGCGCAGGATCATTTAAACGATAGTAACGCACCAACTCTTGTAAAAACGCAAGTACTGCACCATGCAAATGAAAAACTGCTGCTTCGCGATAAGCCTGAGCTTGTTGAACATGATCGGTCTGCTCAGCTTGCTGACATGCAAGACGGCTAAAATATAACTTTTGATTGGTACGATCAGCATGAAAGCGAGCAACACGAGACATGAACAATTCCCTAAATTTTGGCGTTTTTCTACATGAATAAGCTTAAACGGATTTTTAGGAAATTCACAATAAATATTATGGATGATCGATTTCAATTAAATAAATGTCACGCTTTGCGGGAACAGGCATATCCCAATGGATCATCCTGATATTTTCCAGACGCCAAGCCCAGTACCCTGCTGCCCAATATGTCGCCTGCGCTTGCTCTACCTCTGTTTCAGTCCATGCATGAACGTCATATACATCGACCATCGCCACTGCACGTCCAATATCTTCATCTCCGCTTTCATGTAAGTAGCGTTGATTTTCCACGATCACTAAATCTTTTAAAGGCAAATGCTCAGGCTGCCATGAGCGGACTTCAAGCGTTTTAAGCCCAGACGCAATGTTCGAACCAGATGGCGCAACAATAGACAAAGCCGAGTAGCGTTTTTTCATAGATCCCCGATAAAAAAAGGAGCGTTACGCTCCTTTTTGAATTTATGCTTTAGGCTTATCTTCAGCCGCTTTTACACGAATACCCGCACCTTTGACTTTCAAAGTATTCAGGCCTTTAATCGCTTTTACAGCTTCACGACCATTTGGCATTTCAACAAAACCAAACCCTTTCGATTTACCTGTGCTTGCATCCATAACAACAACAGCAGACTCTACTGCGCCAAATGGTTTAAACAGTTCAACCAATTCTGCTTCAGTAACTGAACGCTCTAAGTTACGTACTAAAATTTTCATTCAATCTTCCAAATAGGCAGCATCATCAAAAAGCATTTGTCTATTTTGCTTTTTAACTTGCGTGTAAATCACGTCAAAAATCTATTTTAATCGAGATCGATACCAAAATCTAAATTAATCGATTTTCTTTCGATTAACGCACTTTTTACAGTCTGTTGACGGGTTTTATAGTGTGTTTCCAAACTACATAAATTTCGAGTTAAATCATTCATAAAGTAACTTTCTACTTTACGCCCTTGCTCATCCACAGTTTCACGTGCCCAGTGGTTCAAGTTTTGCTTAGTCAAAATCAATTCATTTTGCGCACGTGTCAGCGCCACATATAACACGCGACGCTCTTCTTCCACCTCATCGAAATTACCCTGAGCACGTGCATGCGGGTATTGCCCTGGCGTGACATTCGCCACATAACAGACTTTTTGCTCCGTTCCTTTTGCCGAATGAATGGTAATTAACGTCACGACATCACTGTCAGATTGGCGTTCAATTTCAGAAATGGAAACTGGATCAATGACATATTCTTCTAAGAATTCACTCAACTGCGTATGTTTGGATGCCAATTGTTTCACCAGATCAAAATCACCGACACGGCGGTTCCAATCTTTTTTATAGTTTTCTTCCAGCTGCTCAGAAATCGCTTGAACAGCCAAGCTTACACATTCTTTGACCTGATCTTTCAACACCGACATTTGCTTCATCATCAGAATCGCTTGGTCAGGTACTTTGCCAAACTTTTCCAACTTGGTTGCAATGGCTTGCATTTCTGGCTCAAGTAAAATCTGCTGCGATAACTTACTCGCACCTACATCACCCACACCATTCCACAAGGTTAAAAAGCGCATCCATGCAATATCATCTAAGGGATTGGCCACTACACGCAATACACTGAGTAAGTCTTTTACATGGGCTGTTTCAAGTAATTTCATGCCGCCAATAAAGCGATACGGCACGTTTGCGGCAATACAGGCCGCTTCAATATGACGAGCAGCAAAGCTTGAACGCACAAGCACCATATGATCCGACCATTTGCTGCCTTCGAGGTAATGACGCTCTTTAATATCAATGGCAATCCATTTGGCTTCATCAAACTCATTCGGGAAAATATGCATTTTCGGCTTAATCCCTTCACCACGATAGGCATCTAGGCGTTTGTCATATTTAATTTCACTTTCATCCAACAACCAATTCGACAGATCTAAAATTTCTTGGGTTGAACGATAATTTTTTTCGAGTTTGAAAATCTGTGCGTCGGGTACCCGCTCTTTGAAATGATGAATATTTTCAAAGTCTGCACCTCGGAAGCCATAGATTGACTGTGCATCATCGCCGACACAGAACAAACTGACACGTTCCTTTAGTGGCTCAAGTAACGCCCATTGCAGCGGATTGGTATCCTGCATTTCATCAACCAACATGTGGCGACAAATTGAAGCGACATAATCGACCAGTCCATCTGATTCCGCCAAGGCTTTCGCCACAATCGCCAAGATATCGTCATAATCTAAAAAACTACGCGCACGTTTACGAGCTTCGTATTCTTTCATGATATCCGCGATTTGATCTTTCAACGCAAAGTACTCAGGCATTTGCTTTTCCATGGCAATGCTAAGTTTTTGGCGCGTATTCCGCGCAAAGGAATACAGATCACAGAGTTCTTTCGGCTTGGGCAAGTGATTGGGGTTTTTCTTATCATCACGGCCACGAATCAGGCGGAACATCATGAGTTGATCATCACGATCAATAATCGAAAACTGTTCTAGGCCAAAGGCATTTGGAATACGGCGCAATAGGTACATACAAAAAGTATGAAAGGTTGATGCACGTAACCCTTTGGCTTGCTCACCTAGAGCCAACTCCACACGAGCGACAATTTCACTGGCCGCACGGCGAGTAAAAGTCAAAATTTGAATTTGATTGGCAGGCACGCCTTGATCAATTAAATAAGCTGCACGCGCCACGATGGTTTTGGTTTTACCACAACCTGCTCCCGCCAAAACCAAGCTATGCTGTGCTTCTGTTGTTGCGGCTTGTTTTTGTTGAGGATTTAATTCATCAATCAGGTTGGCTAAACTCATGGTGTCTCATCGTGCTATGTGAGTTGGTAGTTTAACAGAGCTATAGATAAATTATGAGTTTTACAATCTAGTAAGAAATCTTGATTACCAACAAAGTGCAACACTTTATAGAATTAATTTCATTTAATAATGCCACTTGCTATCGAAAGTTTTTCAATAGTTTCGCAGTTTTTTTCAAAAGTCGTTCCTGATAAATTCTGAATTGCTAGTTGAAAAGGTAATATTTCATTTTTCAAATTATTTGCTAGATGCCCAGCATCTTGAATCTGTTTATTTTCTAAAGCTAATTTATACATTGCAAGTTTTGAGTCCCAAACCTTACATGTTAATAAATTGCTTTTTACAGTTGCCTCAAACGAACTTTCAGAATTTAACTTCTTTAGTGCTGCCTGATCTCTAGCAAGTTCATTTTTATAATTCTTATAATTTACATTAAATTCCGCTTCAGAAATTCTTTCTGCATAAATCGGTGTGCTCATAAACACTATTGAGAGAATTATTATTGGTTTCATAAATTTCATTTGTTTAATAATTAAAGAAAAACAATACTACAAAATAAACAAAGCTATTAGTCTTTTATTATAAAAAAATCATTACTAAAATTTCAGTCCCTTATAATATTGTATCTACATCTAATAGCCCTAACCACATTCTTGCAACACCATTCTAAATTTCTCTTACCATTTTTTAATGCATCTTCCAACTTACAATCTGGTGGATTAATCCCAACAATCTGTGTGAAACCTAAATCATAAAGTTCTGTTATTTCCTCACCCACTAGACCAGCAAAGGCGATCACGGGTTTATTAAACTTTTTTGCAACCTGCGCCACACCAAATGGTGTTTTACCTAACTTGGTTTGATGATCAATTTTCCCTTCACCTGTCAGCACATAATCTGCCTGTGCTATTTTTTCCTTCAACTGAGTTTGTTCAATGACCAATTCCACACCTGATTGCATCGATGCACCTGCAAAAGCCATCAACCCAAAACCTAATCCACCTGCAGCACCTGCACCTGCTGCATCACGTAAAGCACAATCCAGAGTCGCTTCAACCACATTGGCATAATAACTGAGGTTCTGATCTAACTGACGCACCATCTCCTGCGTTGCGCCTTTTTGCGGGCCAAAGATATGGGATGTGCCATTATCACCACATAGTGGATTAATGACATCGCTGGCAATGATGATCTCTGTGTACTTTAAACGTGAGTCGAGCTGTGTCAAATCAAGACTATTAATTTGATCCAGATAACCACCACAAACTGCTATTTCGAAGCCATTTTCATCTAAAAATTGTGCCCCCAAGGCTTGCGCCATACCTGCACCGCCATCATTGGTCACACTCCCGCCCAAGCCAATGATAATTTTACTTACTCCGAAGTCTAGAGCAGCCTTGATCATTTCGCCCGTACCATAAGTTGACGTCAGTAATGGATTTCGCTGAGCCATATCGACAAGATGAATTCCATTGGCTTTTGCCATTTCAATCACTGCGGTTTTCCCACCGTCGATCAAACCGAAATACGTCGTCACACGTTGATTGGGCAAAGGACCTGTAAGCGCTATCGTCAATTTTTGGCCGTCGCAAGCACTGAGTAACGCATCTACAGTTCCCTCACCACCATCTGCCATTGGCACAGCGATGACATTTGCATCAGGTATGAGTTTTAAAATTGCACGCCGCATCGCGTCACAGGCTTGTTGAGCACTCATACTTTCTTTAAATGAATCGGGCGCAAGAACAAAAGTGGTCATCTAAATGCTCAAAATAAAACTTGTCCTCAACCATAACGGTTTTAAAATAGCAGGTATATCTAAAAACATCAGAAAGGCTCGAAATGTCACGAATCAATCTAGGTCAGTCTGCACCTGAGCTATATAAAAAAGTCGCAGAACTTGATGCACTGGCAATGAAAAAAATAAATGAAGCTGGCCTAAGTGAAGGATTAGCTCATTTACTCAAATTACGTGCATCCCAAATCAACGAATGTGCGTTCTGTATTCGCATGCATGCGCAAGATGCACTTAAAACAGGTGAAAGCATTGAACGTATTAGCCTACTCAATGCATGGCGTGAAACTGCGTACTACGATGAAAAAGAACGTGCGGCTTTAAGCTTGATCGAAGCGATTACATTGATCGCCGAAGGCCAAGTTCCCGATGCAGTTTATGAAGATGCTCTACCCTTTTTAACTGATGATCAAATCAGTGCAATTGAATGGCTCGCAATTGTCATTAACACATGGAATCGTATCGCCATTAGTAGCCTCTATAGCGTGAAACCTTAACGGGTTGTACACATTAAAACTGAATAAAAAAAGAGTGCCTCAGCACTCTTTTTTTATTTATCGGATCCGCAAGCAGTTTACTGCTCTGCCGAGCTTTTCGGTACTTCACGTCGAATATAAGAAGCCAAAGTAAGGTAGTTGACCCCTTGGAATAAAATATCAACCGCCAAGAATAATCCTAATACCCAAAATGGTGCATCAGGTGACATCAAAATGATCACACCCGTAATCAAGGTCAATAGACCTGAAAATAGTGTCCATCCCCAACCTTGAAATGCTCGAAATAGCACAGCATTAAAGATACGAATGACCCCTGCAATGATCAAAATAATCGCCAATAAATTGGTTAGGACAATGGCCGTTTTGACAGGCGTTGTAAATGCATAATAGCCTGCGACCAAATACAGCACACCAAATAATGCCCAGAACCAGCGGTAACCGCCTTCAAAAATTTTAAATGCTGCAATGAAATGGATTACGCCACCTAACATCATCAGCACACCAAAAATATAAATCACCGTAAGTGTCGCAAATGGCAAGGCTACCAAAAGGACCAATCCGAAGACCACCAATAAAGCACCTAAACCGAGATACCACTTACGGTTTTCATGGAGCTGACTGCGAATTAAATCGTTGCCTACTGTTCTCATGCTTTTTCTCAAGTTATTCGTTATTCAATGGATTATGCAACTTCATGATGAAGAAAAATGAAAGAAAAGTCCAAATCTTATCCACACTGCTGACTTAGACTGTGGATAAGATAGGTTTTATCCACATTATTTTTTCCATCCCACTTCAATCGCTGTGACGTCATTCACCACAGTATCAGCTAAATCTTCAGGCATTTTACTTTGCGTCTGTGAGGTAGGAATATGCCCTGCCATCAGTTCAGCTTTGCTTTGTGGAAACAAAGGCTGCCGCTCAGGTTCTGCATAACCGACAGGGAAGATTGGCTGACCTGTGGCCAAATCATACTTATCCGTTGCACCAAAAGCGTGTAATAACTCATGGGCTAAAACGATTTTATTCTGCGCAGTCTGTTTATTCGATGCAAATAAATTCACCGATCCAATTCGACCATTTTCCAAAGCTGTGGAATGTTTAAGTTCTTTGGTTTGAGTCGGATCGTAATAATTTAAAAATAGCGTCACACTCGAAACACCATCTACATTTTCATGCTGCTGCCAAGCATAGTAGCGGAATTTCAAACTCCATAAGATAACGTCCAACATGCCAGCATCATTGGGTACTTTGGGAGGTAAAACTTTTAACTCTCGACCTAACTTAAAATACACATAAGTCGGTTGTCCTCGGTATTTCTGTGCCGTCGTTTGTAAATATTGTTGAACATCGTTTAAATCATTGACAGAAAGCTGCTGTATATAAGCTTGTGTGCTCTCTCGACCATCTGCATTAATTGGATGTAACAATACAAAGATCGGTTTACTCCAGTCTTGATTTTTGTCTTTATAGGCATTGACTGCGACAACCAATAAAATCAGCAATAAACACAGTACCCGAATTTTTTTCCACATTCCCCAAGATCTCAATTAATTTTTAGCATTTATTTTCAGAATTAAAACAGAACATCCTTTGAATGTCTTGATCAATTTAAAAGCTCAATCGATTACTTACTTTAAAAATCCCTGATCAAAAGACATAAAAAATGCCGACCGAAGTCAGCATTTTATTGATTTTAAAGCTTAAGCCTCAACCCACTTACCGTCTTGGTACACCAAAGACCATTTGGTTTGTTTTCCTTCAGCATTTTCAGAACCAATATATTGCGCTTGGTTCTTACGGCTGAATTTCACCAATGTTGGGTTTCCTTCAGGATCGACATCCGGCGCTTGCAAGATGAACTGATATTTTGCATCCAACTGATCTGCGACAGAACGTAGTTCAGCTACTTTCGGTGCACGGGTTTCACGTACTTTCGGGAACTTACTTGCAGCTAAGAATAAACCTGCTGCGCCATCACGAAGAACAAAGAAGTCATCATGTTTGGTTGAGCGTAAGTGCTCCATTTTAATTGGATCTACACGTGGAGGTGCAGGCTGACCGCTCTTCAACACTTTACGTGTATTGTCACAGCTATTACATGCAAAGTAAGGACCGAAACGGCCTGTCTTCAATTGCATTTCGCCATCACATTTGTCGCACGGAATGGTTGGACCATCATACCCTTTGATTTTGAACTCACCTTCTTCAAGCTCAAAACCAGCACAGTCTGGGTTATTACCACAGATATGCAACTTACGCCCACCATCAATCACATAGCTGTCCATGGCTGTTTCACAAATTGGACAGCGTTTTTTCGACATTAAATCTGCTGTTTCAGCCGAGTCATCGTCAGACAGTGCAGCCAATGATTCTACAGGTGTCAGGTTTAAAGTTCCCTTACAACGCTCTTTAGGCGGTAAGTTATAACCTGAACAACCCAAGAACACTCCTGTAGTCCCTGTACGAATCTGCATCGGACGATCACATTCTTTACAGTGCACCGCATCCACTTCTACAGGTAAATTACGGCGCATGCCATTTTCACCCTGAGCTGTGGTTAAGCGTGTTTTAAAATCACCGTAGAAGCTATTGAGTAACTCTTTCCAGTTACGATCACCATCGGCGACTTTATCCAGCTGGCCTTCAAGGTCTGCCGTAAATGCATAGTTCATCAAGTTATTAAAGTTTTCATCGAGACGGTCTGTCACGATTTCACCCATTTTCTCGGCGAACAAACGACGGTTATCGAGCTTCACATAACCACGGTCTTGAATGGTTGAGATAATCGCAGCATACGTCGATGGACGACCAATCCCTTTTTTCTCAAGCTCTTTGACCAATGATGCTTCAGTGAAGCGCGCAGGTGGTTTAGTAAAGTGTTGAGATGGATCTAATTTTTCAAGCTTGAGTACTTCCCCAACTTTTACAGCAGGTAGCAGTACATCATCATCCGATTTGTTTTGGCCACGCACTTTAGTGAAACCATCAAAGACCAATGTACGGCCTTTGGCTTTGAGTTCAACACCATTGGCATTGACTAAAATCGTTGATGATAAATATTCTGCAGGGGTCATTTGACATGCAACGAACTGACGCCAGATCAGGTCATAAAGACGCTGCGCATCACGCTCTACACCCACCAAACTATCGCCTTTTAGCGCAACATTTGATGGACGAATCGCTTCATGGGCTTCTTGCGCACCGGCTTTATTACCATAACGATTTGGTTTAGCTGGTAAATATTTTTGACCAAACTCAGTTTCGATATGACCACGAACCATATTCACAGCATCATCACTCAAGAATGTGGAGTCTGTACGCATGTAAGTAATAAAGCCGGCTTCATATAGGCGCTGTGCCAACATCATGGTTTTCTTCACAGAAAAACCTAAACGTGTACTTGCTGCTTGTTGCAATGTAGACGTGATGTAAGGCGCGCTTGGATTGACCTTGGTTGGTTTGTCTTCACGTGCTGAAACTGTGTAGTCGGCATCTTTAATCAGGTTCAGTAAAGCATCCGTTTCAGCTTTATTGTGCAGTTTTAAAGTCTTGCCATTTTGCTTCACTGCTTCTAAACGGATATCGTCTTTCTTCGACTTGGTATCTGCAAAAACTTGCCAAAATTCTTCTGGAACGAAGGCACGAATTTCACGTTCACGCTCAACCACAAGTTTAACAGCCACAGATTGCACACGACCTGCTGATAAACCACGGGCGATTTTTTCCCATAAGAGTGGCGAGATCATAAAGCCCACAATACGGTCGAGGAAACGACGGGCTTGTTGAGCATTGACTTTATCTGTATCGAGGCGAGAAGGATGTTTAAACGCTTCTTGGATGGCATTTTTGGTAATTTCGTTGAACACTACACGTTGATAACGTGAGTCGTCACCGCCAATAACTTCTTTTAAATGCCAAGCAATTGCTTCTCCTTCCCTATCCATATCCGTTGCGAGATAGACCTCGTCAACTTGCGATGCAAGCTTTTTCAGTTCCGCAACAACATGTTCTTTACCCGGTAGGACTTCGTACTGTGCCTTCCAGTCATTTTCAGGGTCTACACCCATACGATTAACCAAAGCTTTTTGTGCTTTTTTGGCTTTTTCAGCTTCAGTTAATTTTGCACGAGTTACTGGCTTTTTTTCTGCTGTTTTACTCGAGCCGCCTGTAGGTAAATCACGGACATGACCCACCGATGATTTCACGATGTAATCAGAGCCCAAATATTTATTGATTGTTTTCGCTTTTGCAGGCGATTCCACAATCACTAACGCACGCTTTTTCCCAGCATCGGCAGATTTTGCTGTGGTACTTTTAGATGTGGACCGAGGAGCGTTCGCCATAGTTAACCATCATTCCTGTTTAATAGGTTTTTTAAAATTTAAAGTTCAGCCAATGAATGTAAAAATGCTTTCATATCATCAAGCTGTGTGGCTCTTAAGTCAGATTCTTCGTTCCAATAGAGTCCTACACAGTTTGCCTGCATATCAATAGCATAAATGCCCTTTAATGTAATGGCTAAATCCTTGAACTTGTCATCACCATGCACCAGTTCAAGTTTGTCATCGACCACTAAAGCACGCATTAAAGGCAAACGCGCATCTGGAATCAGCACACTGTAATACGCCACCATACTGGCACGTTTTTCAGAAGCCATTGGAATCTTGGTCCAAGCAGGTGCAGCCACTAAACGTGGGTGCAGCCCCATCTTACGCGCCTTCTCGCGCATAATGCCTAAGGCTTTTTCTCTAGGATTTACTCGAAGTCCAAAAATCGACCCAAGTACAAAGACCACAATAAAAACAGTAACCCAGATTCCAGTATTTTCCATAGCACAACCTTTATATTCCTTTATTAGAGTTGCATAAGCGCAATATAAAACGCAAGTTCACTCGATAAAATTAATTCAGGAACATCTCGTGGCTATATAGCACTTCGTGACCATTCCAATAGATATATCCTTTTTCGATCAACTCTTTAAGTAATAATCGAACATCAGATTGTGGGAACATTTGCTCCAATAAATCACGTAAGGCGTAGATATCTTTTGGTTTATCTGACTTTAATTCATGCAATTTTCGGATCACTTCCATTTGCACAGGATCAATTTTATTGAAATTTTTAAATAAGCCTTGTTGTGCAGCCTGAATCATCGATGCCGTATCATCAGTCTTTGAGGTTTGATCTTCGAGTGAAGCAGTAAATGCATTCAGGTCTGTTTTTATCGGCAATGCTGTTTCAGCAGTCGCATTTAAATCTAGCTGTACCCATTGTTTGAGTACTTTTTTTCGAATCGAAATTTGCTCATCAAAGCGTTTGACGATTTTTAGATTGATCAACATACCAACCAAATGCTGAGCTTTTTCGCTAGAGACTTGCAAAATATTCATCAGCGAGTTTTTCAGTTTATGCAAACTGTTGGGTTTGCCACTGAGTTTTTCCAGACCATCACAATAGTGTTTAATCAGTAATAAATCAGGTTTATTCCGAATGGTTTCAAGGTCAGGAATTTTATATTTCACTTTATGTGAAACTTCTTGTTCTGACTGAATTTGAATGAGATGTGCGCTGAGTCTAGAGCCGTCCAATTGTTCCATCAGTAATTCAATATCAGGCATCGCTGAAATCACTTCAATATGCGCATCTAGATCCATCAAGGCCATCAGTTGCCCCACAATCACCGCATATTCAAATTCTTTTTGCGGCGTTTCTGGAATATCCAAAACCACCAATTGGCCACTCACGATCCACCCTGCAATTTCAGTTAAATCTTCAAGTGCATATTCAAATTTTCCGCTGCAGCTAAACACATACAAAGTACTGTAATGTTCAATGATATTGCGCAATAGATTTGCTGTGGGCGGGTTATTTTCCAAATCTAGCAGGACAACTTTTTGACTCATGAGATGAAATAATGGGTTTCGATCAGCAGATGCGGTGCATTAGACCTGTCACGCTGCAAAAGGTCAAATAAATTTACACCAATCCACAGCTTTGGCGCTGATTCGTCATCTGCCTGTCATTCAATATCGACATTAATAATGCGGTGGGCGGTTGGTCATTGGGTCAAATGCTGCGATGCCTTCAGATAAATCTGCCGATTCAATACGACGATACAACATCTGCATTTGTTTCTTTAAATCAGCGATTTCGGCATTTTGACGGGCAACTTGATCATTCAATTGATCAACTAAATCATCTAAAAATGCAATTCGGACTTGCAAATCTTCAATGGGTGCGGAAAATGACGCCTGTTCATCAAGATTTTGTTGTGTAGTCAATTTACACTCCTCATATAAGATTTCAGGAAACATTATGGCCTATATTACCTTAAGGGACGTCCAGCTTGCGTTTGGCGGACCTTCCCTACTCGACGGCGCGAACTTCAGTTTAGAGCGTGGCGAACGAGTGTGTTTAATCGGTCGTAATGGTGAAGGTAAGTCTACTTTACTTAAACTGATTGAGGGAACTTTATTGCCAGACGGCGGTGAAGTTTCATTGCAAAATGGCATTACGATTTCAATGCTTGCTCAAGATGTACCCATGGATTCCGGTAAAGTCGCTGATATTGTTGCCGATGGTGCAGGTGAAGCTGCAACTGTATTACGTGCGTATCATGAAGCCAGCGAAGCCTGCGTACTTGGTGATATGGACGCCTGTGAGCGCATGGGTAACCTACAACATCAGATGGATCAAATGGATGGCTGGTCACTTGAAACCAAAGTGAATGCTATCCTCAGTAAAATGGGCCTAGACCCAGAAGCTGACCTTGCAGATTTGTCTGGTGGTCGTAAGCGTCGTGTTCTATTGGCACGTGCTCTCTTAACGCAGCCCGATGTATTGTTACTCGACGAACCAACTAACCATTTGGACGTTGAAAGTATTGAATGGCTCGAAAAATTCCTGCTTGATCAAAACAACTTAACCCTGTTGTTTATTTCGCATGACCGTTCATTTGTCGACAGCATCGCAACCCGTATTGTGGAACTTGACCGCGGTATTTTGCGTAGCTATGAAGGTAACTATTCACGTTACCTCGAACTCAAAGCTCAGCAAATGGAAGCAGAAGAAAAGCAAAATGCACTATTCGATAAAAAACTCGCTGAAGAAGAAGTATGGATTCGTCAGGGCATTAAAGCGCGTCGTACCCGTAACGAAGGTCGTGTTCGTGCCTTAAAAGCATTGCGTGAAGAGTCTAAAGCGCGCCGTTCACAACAAGGCAAAGTGAGCATGGCAACGCAAGATGCGCAGCGCTCAGGTAAAGTGGTCTTTGAAATTGAAAACTTAGCTGTGCAATTTGGCAACAGCGCACCAATCATCAAAGACTTCTCGGCACTGGTATTACGTGGTGACCGTATCGGCTTAGTCGGTGACAACGGTGTGGGTAAAACCACTCTTATCAAAGCTATTTTGGGTGAGCAAGAACATACTGGTACAGTAAAAACAGGTACACAGCTTGAAGTTGCTTACTTTGATCAGCTTCGAAATGCACTTGATCTTGAAAAATCAGTGAAAGATAACGTCTCTGAAGGCTCAGACCATGTCGATGTAAACGGTAGCCGTCGTCACATCTACAGTTATTTACAAGACTTCTTATTCTCTCCAGAACGTGCACGTACACCTGTTAAAGCACTGTCTGGGGGTGAGCGTAACCGTATTCTGTTGGCTAAGCTTCTACTAAAACCATCGAACCTTATCGTGATGGACGAACCGACCAACGACTTGGATATGGTGACGCTTGAACTGTTGGAAGAAATGCTCAGCGCTTACAAAGGCACACTGTTACTGATTTCGCATGACCGTGCCTTTATGGACAACGTGGTGACTTCGACTTGGGTATTTGATGGTAAAGGTCAAATCGATGAATACATCGGAGGTTACCAAGACTATTTGGAACAGCGTCCTGACCAAACTGTCGTGGATCAAAAAAGCGACGTGAAAAAAGCCATGGCTAAAGCCGAAGCAGCGGCTGCCGCTGCCGTGCCTAAAAAAGTCAAGCTCAGCTATAAAGACCAACGTGCCCTAGAACAACTACCGACTGAAATTGAAGCATTAGAACAAGAGCAAGCTGAATTGTCTGAAAAATTAGCCGACGGTTCTTGGTTCATGACTGACGCCGATGCTGCCACTAAAGCATCACAGCGTCTTGCTGAAATTGATGACGAAATGCTAGAAAAAATGGAACGTTTAGATGAGCTAGAAACGCTCGCTAAAGGCTAAGTCCACAAATATTCCACACAGAAAAAGCCGTATTTCGATACGGCTTTTTTTATCTCGTATGACTCGACTGAATTATTAGATCGGATGACTCAGTTTCAAATTGGAGCATGCAGCGTCTGTAAAGACGATTCCGCTAATGTGAAAAGCTTGCTATGGTGACACTCAACATTAGATTGGGTCACGAACATGCAAATTTCAGATCAAATTGTCTTAGTTACAGGAGGCGCACGTGGCCTCGGTTTGGCAATTAGCCAAACTTTAATAGCTGAAGGCGCACGCGTGGTCGTGAACTATCTATCCAGTCAAACTGCAGCAGAACAATTGACTACCGAATTTCCTCAGCAAGTGTTTGCCTATCAAGCAGATGTCACTGATAAAGCTCAAGTAGAACAGCTTTTTGCCGCAGCAAGAGCACATTTTGGTGCCTCAATCACCTCTGTCGTGAATAATGCCCTCATCCATTTTCAATTTAATGGCGATGCCCGTCCTAAAATGGAAGAACTGACTGCACAGCACTTACAGCAACAATTTGATGGAGCAGTCGTCGCTGCACTCAACACCACTCAAGCGGCGCTTCCCAAGATGAAAGCACAGGGTTTTGGTCGCATTGTCAATATTGGTACCAACCTGGTACAAAACCCTGTCGTGCCTTACCACGACTACACTGCAGCAAAGGCAGCTCTGTTGGCCTTCACC
Organism: Acinetobacter sp. YH12049; assembly: GCF_013419875.1. Taxonomy (NCBI): domain Bacteria; kingdom Pseudomonadati; phylum Pseudomonadota; class Gammaproteobacteria; order Moraxellales; family Moraxellaceae; genus Acinetobacter; species Acinetobacter sp. YH12049. Next base: position 76,783 of record NZ_VOZH01000013.1, read on the forward strand.
CGCACAGCGGCGCATGAGCTGGGTGAGTTTGGGATTAATGTGAATATGCTTTCAGGTGGCTTATTACAAAGAACCGATGCCAGTAAAGCGACGCCCGATGCCGTGTTTGATTTAATCGCAGCATCGACACCTTTACGCACAGTGACCACGCCTGAAGAATTTGCTGCAGCCATCATGATGTTCTTGTCCCCTTACTCACGTGCGGTCACAGGGCAGAATTTGATTGTCGATGGCGGTTTAGTCAAAGGTTAAGTCTAGCGCAGCATGAGGTTGAACTTTCTCTTTCAATTCAGCTTCATGCTAAACTGAACCCTATTTTTTAATCTTTGATTTAGCCCTATGAGTCAAAAGCCAACATATCAACCCGGAAAATTCCAATGGTCTTTCTTACTTCCTCAGTATTGGGGAATTTGGATAGGGATTGTATTTCTTATGATTTTGGCGATTCTTCCGTGGGCAATTCAGTATCGACTTGGGCAATTCCTTGGTTCTGTCGCATTTAATAATCTCAAATCACGTGGTAAAACCACGATTCGCAACTTGGAAGTTTGCTTTCCTGAATGGACGGCAGAACAGATTGAAGCTAATGCAAGACAGGTTTTTATCGACCAAATGATTGGTATTTTTGAAACCTTAAATGCATGGTACAGCCCGCAGTGGTTCAAAAATCGGGTGCAAATTGAAGGCTTAGAACATATTCAAAATGCACAAGCTGAAGGCAAAGGTATTTTACTCCTCGGCACACATTCTACCCTGCTCGATGCTGGTGGCTATTTATGCGCACAGTTCTTTGAGCCGGATGTGGTTTATCGTCCGCAAAATAATCCGCTGTTGGATATGTTGATTGTGCGTTGCCGTGCCACCATCTATGCCAACCAAATCGACCATGACGATATGCGTGGCTTGATTCGCAATCTGAAAAATGGCCATGCCATTTGGTACAGTCCCGATCAAGACTTTGGTTTAAAACAAGGGGTTATGGCACCGTTTTTTGGTACTCCCGCAGCCACTGTTACTGCACATCGTCGCTTATTAAAAATTGCTAAAGCCGAGGCGATCCCGTTGTATTTTTATCGCGACGGCGACATCAGCAACCCTCAATATCATGTGCTGATTGAACCTGCTTTAGACAATTTTCCGAGTGAAGATGAAGTTTCGGATGCTGTTCGAACCAATAAAATTATTGAAAATCAGCTACGAATCGCACCGACACAATACATGTGGTTCCATCGCCGCTTTAAAACCCGCCCACAAGGCTATGACAAAATCTATTGAGTTCAACTCAGCACATAAAAAAGAGAAATGCTATGAAAGTAATGCAGCTTTTACCTGAATTGAACAGTGGTGGTGTCGAGCGAGGAACCTTAGAAATAGCTCGTGCTTTAGTGACCGCCGGTCATGAGTCCTTAGTGGTTTCAAATGGTGGCCGTATGGTGACTCAATTGGAAGCCGAAGGCTCAACTCATCTCACACTCGCAATCCATAAAAAAGCCTTATCAAGCTTATGGCAAATTCGTCCTCTACGTAAACTGATTGAGCAACATCAACCAGATATCGTGCATGTGCGCTCACGTGTCCCCGCGTGGCTCACGCATTTTGCCCTCAAAGAGATTCCTGCAAACAAACGACCTCACCTGATTTCAACTGTACATGGCTTTTATTCGATAAATCGCTACAGTCAAATCATGACGCAGGCTGAAAAAGTCATTGCGGTCTCGGATAGTGTTGTCAAATACATCACGGACAACTACAAAAACTGTCCTACCAAGGACATTGTGCGTATTTATCGTGGCATTGACCCCGCTGCTTTTCCACATGGTTATCAACCCTCAGCACAGTGGCTCAATCAAACCCTAAAAGATTTCCCTGAACTAGAAAATAAGCGTCTGATTTGCTTACCAGGCCGTATCACCCGTTTGAAAGGTCATGAAACCCTGATCCATTTAATGGAACAGCTACAAACACAGTATCCCGACGTACATGCGGTGGTGGTCGGTGGTGCAGATCCGAAAAAAGCGGCTTATTTACAAGAAATGCAAGACAGTATTGCGGCTAAAGGGCTGAGTGATCGGATTACTTTTGTCGGTCATCGTTCAGATATCCGTGAATGGTTAGCTTTTAGCGATTTGGTTTTATCTTTGTCGAGCCAAGCGGAAACCTTTGGACGGACTGTACTCGAAGCACTGTCTGTAGGTACACCTGTAATCGGTTGGAATCGTGGTGGTGTGGCTGAAATTTTGTCGAATGTCTATCCGCAGGGTTTAGTCACTGTCGATAATGAAACACAATTACTCGACACCTTAAAGTTGCATTTAGATCAACCACAGCAGGTGCAGCCTATCAGTATGTTTAGTTTAAAAGAGATGTGTGACCTGACTTTGGAGTTGTATACGCAGGTGGTCTCTCAGCATTCAGCTTGATTGACTACACGCCATAGATATTTGCTGTGCAGGATAACGCTCTGGAAATATTTTTAATTCAGCAACTAGATCTGCATCTAGAAAGGATATTGTGAAATACACAATATCCTTTTTATTATGAATGACTCAATGGTGATTCAACCCTACTATTTAGCCCTTCAATTTCGCGCTTCCACTTTTAGCCCTTCCACACACGGTATCGAGCCATTAACCAGAGGATTAGCGGCAGTAACAAGACATTCAAAATATGTTGCAAACTTTGCCCTATACGCCAATAACCTCTATCTAAAATATCATGCCGTGCATTAAACAATTCCAAACCCACTGCGACGACCACAACGGTCCAAATCGCATAAGGTGATTTCAATTGGCGGTGATGGCAAAAGGCCACAAAAAAGAACAGTATTAAGCCAAGGTAAATGGAAAGTGCATCGGTGGATAAGTGTGTAATCTGCAATATTTTTTGGTGCCATTCGGACAGCATAGAACGTCTCATACCTATATTTTTATTGGAAATTCATCGTTTTTTTCTTGGCACACTGTATAAAGAAATTGATCAAAAGAAAAGCAAAAAATTCTATATCACAAAAGCAAAACCCGAGTTCTGCATCCTGCAAAACTCGGGTCTATGAGGTTGTGCTTTCACAAGTATTCTTTTTATTTTTTATTGGCTTTCCTTTCCTGCATCCGTTCCGTGATGCTTCCATCGGCTTCGTCTTCCTTAGTGGGATGTTCCGTTCCCAGTTCCATGTGCCGATGAACAAAGAATAAGTCAATACACTTGACCTGACCATTCGTCAGAAGCCGAAAGCTGTGTAAGCTATTTCTTACACTTTTCTCTTAAATCAAACAAAATCAAGGTGCCTTCGTACCATCCTTATAATCATGGGCGATTTCATCAGTCACAATCTTCTCCTCTTTCTCAGCTTTTTCTATACCCTCCTGAATTGCCTCTTGCGCTTCTTGTTCATCTTCATCTGTTTGCTCTAATTCTTCTTGGATTTGCTCAAATACCCTGCCTGTTTGCAGCACCACATAGACTGGAAAATGGTCTGAACCGATATTGGGCAAGCGTTCCATATGTACCAATGCAAAATCTGTACTATGAAAAATATGGTCGAGCGACCAACGCAGCAGTGGATAATTGGCATGAAAGGTATTTACGAAATGACGTCCAACACGCGGGTCTAAAAGCCCACTGATTCGTTGAAAGAGTCGTGTAGTACGTGACCATGCCACATCATTCAGGTCCCCCATAACGATGCAACTTTCATCTAAATCTTTAATCTGATCGCCCACAATCAGCAATTCTGCATCGCGTAAAGTTGAATCTTTGGCTTCTGTTGGACTTGGCGGTTTGGGATGTAAACAATACAGTTGAACCTGATTTCCTGATGCTAAGGTGACTCGGGTATGGATCGAAGGAATTTCATCACTGAGAATAAATTTGACTTCAGTTTCACTAAGTTCTAACTTGCTATACAAATGCATGCCATACAAATTATCCAAAGGTACGGGTACGCGATAAGGATAATCAGCTTCAATCACTGCCAATTCATTTTGCCAAGTTTGATCTGTTTCTAGCGTGAGTACTAAGTCAGGTTGATGCTTTTGTATTTGTGCCAATAATAAGTGATATTGAGTATTCGCCGTAAGTACATTTGAGACAATGATTGAAATTTGTTTCTGTTTATCTAGATGGTCTGATCGAACTTTTTTGACTTGTTTTTTCCAAATAAAGGTATAAGGCAAAACCATTTTTAATTGATATGCCAAAGCAGCAATCAACCCAATTAAAATGATTTCACGCGCCAAGTCCCATTCAGCATTCCATAAAATTAAGCCTATGAAGGCAAAGATGCCCAAAGCCAAGATTTGCAGACGCGGAAAATCTGCACCACGAAACCACCATTCATCTCGTGGTATGAGTGACCAAAATGTCAACCAAATGACGAAGCCCGCCAGTATTTCAATCCAAATCATTACGCCTCCCTTATATTCTTTATTTTTTATTGATTCATAAATTTATATCAGTTTTGCATGTAACATAAACAAGATATATTGCACAATATTATTGGTGTTTTCATTATGTAGCGCTTGCAGTTATGCGCCCTTTTGGTACACTCGAACCCCCTTTTATTTTTTAACGCACCGAGGCAAAGTGACATGAAAGTAGGTCTGGTCGGTTGGCGCGGGATGGTTGGTTCCGTCCTTATGCAACGTATGGTTGAAGAAAACGATTTCGCTCATTTCGAACCGTTTTATTTCTCTACCAGTAATGCAGGTGGTGAAGCCCCTGCGTTTGGTGGTAAGACTGCCCCAGCACTTATGGATGCAACGGACATTGATAGTCTGAAGCAAATGGATGTCATTATCACCTGCCAAGGTGGCGATTATACGACTGAAGTTTTCCCTAAGCTGAAAGCTGAAAACTGGAATGGTTACTGGATCGATGCTGCATCGACTTTACGTATGGATGATGAAGCGATCATCGTACTTGACCCAGTAAACATGAACGTCATCAAAGACGGCTTAGTGAAAGGTACAAAAACCTTCGTGGGCGGTAACTGTACCGTTTCATTAATGTTAATGGGTTTAGGCGGTCTATTCCAAAATAATTTAGTGGAATGGGCAACTTCAATGACTTATCAAGCGGCATCTGGTGCAGGCGCGCAAAACATGCGTGAACTGATTTCAGGTATGGGCTACTTGTACAACAATACCAAAGATTTGCTAGATGACCCACGTTCACCAATTTTAGATATCGATTCTAAAATTGCACAGTTACAACGTGGCGAAGGTTTCCCATCTGCAAACTTCGGTGTGCCTTTAGCAGGTTCGCTCATTCCTTATATCGACAAACAACTTGAAAGCGGTCAGTCGAAAGAAGAATGGAAAGGTCAAGTTGAAACCAACAAGATCTTAGGCAACCAGCAAATCGTTCCAATCGATGGACACTGTGTCCGTATTGGTGCGATGCGTTGTCACTCACAAGCTTTGACTTTAAAACTTCGTAAAGATGTGCCACTAAATGAAATCGAAGATATCATCGCTAGTGCCAACGATTGGTCTAAAGTGGTTCCAAATACGCGTGAAGCGTCAATGACTGATCTGACTCCTGTTGCTGTAACTGGCACCTTGTCTGTTCCAGTTGGTCGTCTCCGTAAGCTCAACATGGGTAAAGAATACCTAGGTGCATTCACTGTGGGTGACCAATTGCTTTGGGGTGCTGCTGAACCTTTACGTCGTATGCTAAGAATTCTCATTGATTATAAAAATGCTTAAGCATTTTTAAGTCTCTGAACAAGAAGCCGATCACAATTGATCGGCTTTTTTATGTAACTGTCGTGTAAATATTTTACAATTCTTCGACAACTCGCTAATCTATAATTTTCGCCATGCGACATATATTCGAGCTAAAGATTAAGATGACCGTATATAACAAATTAAAGATCGCCATTTTAGCCGTTATTGCATCTCAAAACATTCAAGCGATCAGCATTGATCCTGTACAAGTCCAGTCAGCACCCGGGGAATTGCTGTACGCTGAGATTCATTTTCGCCACTCAAATACATCTGTGCCGCTCAATGCAAGTTTAGCCACGGCAGAGGATTTATTGAGTATGGGTACAGGGCATCAACCACCGGGGCATTTAAACTTCTTCACGCGTCGTGATGGTGCGGGCAATGGGGTAATTACCATTACCTCTTCGCGTCCAGTGACCGATGCTGAGCTTAATTTTATTGTCAATATTAAAGAAGGTAATGCTTCACGCCTGCAACAAATTCGCACACCATTAAAACGCAATCCAGCGCCGTCGAATGCGACTCAAACCCGTGCCAATGAGCGTGCTTTAGCACCTGTCGTGATCGTAAATGAAAAAGAAATTGCCTTAAATTTACCTGTTAGCACCCTCTACACCGCAAAAGCACCTGTAGCTGCAGAACAACCCTTATTACTCAGCACCAAAGCACCGCCAAAGTTAGCACAATTAGCAACGTCAACGCCTGTTGCGATTGAACTTGTCACGCATGTGCAAAATTATAGCGTCGCACCTGCGGAGCAAAATAGCGCAAGTACTTCATCAGGTTCTGAAACATCAATTTCGCAAGTTACAAAAACCAATTCGACCGGCTCTGTCAGTTCAGAAATGCAAGCCACACAAACTGCAACAGCATCAACTGCAAGATCTCAAGACCCATTGGCACAAAAATTTGCTGCGGAGCAGGCAGCACAAAAACGTGAAAATCCAACAACGACAGCTCAAAAAGCATCTACACCAAAACCAACAAGTACTGCAGCAGCATCGACAGCAACACCAGCGGCAAAATATGTGGTTCGCTCGAATGAAAGCCTTTGGGGGATTGCCTCACGTATTGCGACAGAACAAAACCGCCCTGTTTCTGAAGTCATGCAACAGATTAAAAACAGCAACGAACATGCATTCATTCAAGGCGATGTAAACCGTCTGCGCCGTGGTGCGGCCTTAAATCTGCATGGTATGCAGCAAGCAAAACAGCCTGTAAAAGTCTCTGCTGCAGAACTTGCCAAAGTGCCTTCGAAGCAGTCAGGCAAAACCAAATACCGCCTGAATCAAGCTGAAATGAGTCTGGTGGCAGAGAAAGCGCAAGATTCGACACAATCTTCTGCCAACAGTGCAGCAGAAAAGAATAAAACTTCGAAAGAGTTGTCATTAAAAGTTATGACATCTCGTGAAAAAACCGTTAAATTACAGAGAAACGTAACTCAATTAGAATTGGCGCTAAATCAAAAGGATCACAGAATTCAATTATTAAATGCTCGTCTTGCTCAACTGCAACAACAGTTGAAAGCTCAACAAGCAGATAAAAGAAGCCAATAAACTAAAACGTTACCAATCAAGATTTTATAGAGATGAGTGCAACTTTATATCGCTCTATCTCCAAGGGGTTAAAACATGCTGATTTATGTGATTCCATTAGTGATCTTAGTGATCGTATTGGTTTTTTTAAACAAACGCCAAAAAGATCAAGAATCAGATAAAGCCAAACCAACATCCACTAAAACCAAGAAAACGGGTGTTTCAGCTAAAGCGACTCCGAAGAAAACTCAAGTGGTTGAAAACAGTGTCATTGAAAAAAAATCAATGACACCATTAACGACAGAAGCTCGTGGCAAAATTGAAAAATTAATTGCAGAACGTAATTTCTTTTCTGCTGAAGCGCAAATCAATCAATCGTTAAAACGTGACAACTCACAACATGAGTTATACCTATATCTATTAGATATTCACATTTTACAAAAAGACGAATTTGCCATCAGCCAATTGCTGAGCCATATTCGTTCACTTGAACTCGATGAAATTTTAGAACAAGCTGAAGCAAAAAAAGTAGAGTTTGAAAATTCTCAAAATGTGAAAGATGATGCCATTAACTTTGTATCACCGATCACTGAAGAGGCTCCCTCAAAAGCCCAAAATACCTCTGATTTTGATGCTTTAATGCAAAGTTCAACTGCTGCACCTGTTGAGCCCAAAGCAGCCGAAATTAAACCACTAGATTTTAATTTCACCACTGAAACGCCTGCAAAAGCAGACATTTCTACCCCAGTTGAAAGTGCGCCTGCTGAAAAAATACAGCCGCTTGAATTTGACACGCTTTCAATTTCACCAGAACCTGCACTTGAAGCAACACTGAAAACCGAAGAGATTGCTCAGCCATCTCCTGCTGTTGAAGAAATCAAACCAATTGATTTTGCCCCAAGTACAGAAGCTGCTGTCGAAACCAAAACAGAAACTGTAGAAGAAAAAATCGAGCCTTTAGATTTTTCATTTACAACAAAAACACCGGTTGTAGAAGAAAACAAAGTTGAAGCTCCAGCCTTAAACTTTGACTTAGGTGCTTTTGAAACAGCAAAAACAGAAGAAGCCGTTGTCGCTCCTGCAACAGAGTTTAACTTAGAGTCTACGCCTGAAGAGAAACCTGCCGCACCTTCTTCAAGTGGTGTGAGTTTTGACATTAGCGGTTTAGCCACACCTTCAACCCCATCTGCTACAGACCAAAACGATCCATTGGTTCAATCTTTCCCCGAACTGGTTGAAGTCAATGAAATTGAATTGAATCTTGAGTTGGCAGCGCAATACATCAAACTGGGTGCTTATGACGCTGCACGTGAAATTTTGACTGAAAAAGAAGCTGAGTTTTCTTCAGCTCAACGTCAACAAGCAGATCAGTTACTGAATCAAATCGCATCTTAAGCAAAAGCGATTTAAACTAAAGCAGTCTTTCAAGGCTGCTTTTTTTATGATGAAAAAAATTGCTCTTATTTATATGGGTGGTACCTTCGGTTGTATCGGTGAACCGTTAAGCCCCATGCCAGCGAATGCGTTTTTACCTAAATTACAGCATGTGCTGCCACTACACCTAAACATTGAATGTTTTGTTGCACCTGTCATTCGTGACAGTAGTGCTTGTACTGCACCCGACTGGCTGGCACTGATCCAACAAATTCAAAGTTTACAATTACAACAATTTCAGCATTTCGTAATTATTCATGGCACAGACACGCTTAGCTATGCCAGCGCAGTACTTGCACACTTTATAGGACAGTCTGCTCATATCGTGCTTACAGGCAGCCAATATCCGCTGTTTAATGTGGCTGGTGACAACACCCGTGAATTTACCGATGCCATCGACAATTTAAATTTTGCATTGGAATCGGTACATCAATCGAGTGTTGGGGTTTATTTGGCCTTTCATCATCAACTGATGCATGCTCAATCCGCATTAAAAGTACATACAACCGATCTGAAAGCCTTTGATGGGCTGCCAGCCACACAGCCAATTTCAATGCTGACATCGCCGTATATTGTTCAAGCCAATGATTTAGACAAAGCAGCTCATTTCAATTGCCTGAATTGGATGTGGCAACCGATTGCAACCAAGCTACACAGTCAAAATTTAGCGGCCCTGCTTTCACACACGCCAGATGTTTTAATTCTGCAAGGTTTTGGCACAGGCAACATTGCCGTTGATGCTGAATTACTCAATGTATTGAAGGCTATACAACAAAAAAATTGCCAAATTATTTTAAGTACACAGGTTGTTCATGGCGGTATAGATCAGCGCTATGCTGTGAGTGACTGGGTCAAAGATAGTGGAATATTACTGAGTAATTGTTTGGGTCATGCAGATCTTTATGCTAAATGTTTGAAAATGTATTTACAATACGGCAGTGCCGCAGACTGGACTGCGCATTGGAACGATTAAGTCATTTGAGGTAACTATGCAACGTTTTGCGATTGGGATTGAGTTTTGTGGCATGCAATACAAGGGCTGGCAAACTCAGCAACCGGGCGTACCAAGCGTGCAAGAAACCATTGAAACCGTCCTCAGCAAAGTGGCCAATGAGCCAATCATGTTGCACGGCGCTGGCCGAACAGATGCCGGCGTCCATGCAACCAATATGGTGGCACATTTCGATACTCAGGCGATTCGTCCCATTCGTGGATGGTTAATGGGCAGCAATAGCCAATTACCCCGTGATATTTCCATCCAATGGATTAAGGAAATGGATCAGGACTTCCATGCCCGCTTTAAAGCGCAAGCACGTCGTTATCGCTATGTGGTCTATAACAATCCACAACGTCCAGCTTTATTACATAAGCAAGTGACCCATGTTTATGCCAAGCTAGATGTGCTGAAAATGCAACGTGCCGCGGCCAAATTTGAAGGCACTCATAATTTCGAAAGCTTCCGTGCCGCAGCCTGTCAGTCCAATCAGCCAGTTCGTCATGTCAGCCATTGCCGTCTGATCCAACACGGATGCTACTTGGTCCTAGATATTCAGGCCGATGGTTTTTTACATCACATGGTGCGTAACATCATGGGCTGTTTGTTGGAAATTGGGCAAGGTATGTATGACGTTGACCATATTGACGATATTTTTGCTGCTGAAGACCGAAAAGCAGCAGGTGTCACCGCACCACCCGATGGACTATATTTTATCCATGCAGACTATCCAGCTCAGTTTGAACTTCCTCAAGTTCCGTTAGGACCACATTGGCTAAATATGCCTGAATAAACAATCCCTCCCAACCTCACTTTCACAGAGAGGGTGTTTCATTTCCGCCATTGCCAGATTCTAAAGATGAAAATCCCTCTTTGAAAAAGGGGGATTCTGTTTAGGGAAGGATTTTATCGAAGATCAACCTTAACGCTGCTTTCGCTTACGGTATTCCACGGGCGTTTCATTGGTCCAGCGTTTAAATGCGCGATAGAACGTACTTGGCTCAGAAAAACCCGTTAAGTACACAATGCGCTCCACACTTTCATTGGTATTGGCTAATAATTTTTTAGCTAAACGACAGCGATAGTCTGACAAAATTTGCTGAAAACTGGTATTGGCTTCTGACAACTGAGTCCGTAAACGACGTGGGGTAATGTTGAGCTGTGCAGCGACCGTTTCGAGTGTGGTTTCACCACTTTCAAGCGTTGAACCAATAGCACGGCGAACTTCACCAACCAAATCATAACGCGCCAACTCCTGAAGTTTTTCAATCGCTAACTGCTCATGCAATTGTAATAACTCAGGTTCTGCCTGCCACAATTGATACTCTAAAATAGCCGGATCAAAATATAATCGGGTTTCTTTCTGCCCTAAACTCACAGGGCATTCATAGACACGGAAATACTCATCATCTGGCGCGCCCTGACTAAAGTTAAAGTCGATATAAATTGGCTGAAAACGCCCTTCAGTAATAAACTTAAAGAAACGCAAAACACCCGACATCGCGCATTCAGAAAAATGACGATTCACGATATTTTCTGCCCAAGGCTGATGACCATTGGTCAAATAGCAGCGGTCATCTTCAATCACCAATTGCGCATGAAAGGCATCGCTAATGAGGCGTTGATACGCCAAAGCCCGCTTTAAACCTTCACCGAAATTCTCAGATGAAATGAATAAGTGTTCAATCACCTGCCCTCGATATAAAGGCAAATGCTCACCCAGATGCAAACCAATATCAGGATCCTTACTGACTTCTTCTGCAGCCACCCAGAACGCAAATTGCGCATTCAATGGGGTACGGTCATTGGTTTCAACCTGATTTAATGCTACACCCGCTTTTGTTAAAATTTCTTCTGTTGGCAATCCGGCACGACGAATCGCTTGATACCCTAAACGCAACACAACAGATGCATCAGTTAGCTGACCCACTCCAGAACCTTCCTTGTATGTACTTCATTTATACTTAAAAAGATTGATTTTAGATTAACTGTGATTGACCAAACTGACAACTGTTACTACACATTTTTTGTTGAAAATATTTAACTGAATTGTTCGCTTATTTTACTGACAGTCGATCAGTTCAAAGCCTTTTACGGCTTGTATTCTGAAAAAAAATTGACTATAATTTGCGCCTTGCTAATTTATTCATTCAGGTAGGCTATGGCCAATAAAGAGGAACTCATCGAGTTCGAAGGCGTTGTCACCGAGACGCTTCCTAATACTATGTTCCGTGTACGTTTAGAAAACGGTCATGAAGTGATTGCTCACATCTCTGGCAAAATGCGTAAACACTATATCCGTATTTTGACTGGCGACAGTGTTAAAGTAGAAATGACACCTTATGATTTGACTAAGGGTCGTATCACTTACCGTGCGCGCTAAGTTTTAGCGAAGCGAAAAAGCCACTTTATCAGTGGCTTTTTTTGTATTTATTTCAATACAATGATAAAAATTGACTGCAAATTTGCTTTACAGTCTAAAAACATAAAAATTCGATTATAAAATTCAAAATATAAGGACATAAAATCATATGAAACATCTAGGATTAGTCGGTGCTATCTTTTGTGTTGCTTGCGCCACGACAGGCCAAAAGCAACTCAATCAATCCCTACAACACTATATTGAACAGCCAGCTGATCAAGTTCGTAAAGAGCTCAACTTGAGTCAATTGGGCTATAAAGTGATGGGAGCACCCGTACAAAGCAATGAAAAACTCAGCTATACCATTTTACGCTCGATGCCAATCCCGATTGGTACACCAAATATCGGCACCAGTATAGCCATGGGCGCCCCTATCCCAACGCCGTCTAAAGGTGGTGTCACTGTCGATATGGAATGTAAAATCGAGTTCAAATTACGCAATCAAATAGTTGAATCCATTGACTATGTTGGCAGAGCTTGTTGATCCTGCATGAGAATCCTAGAGGCTAATCTTGCTCAGCTGACCGTGTATCAAATGACTACAGTGTTATACAGACCGATCTGACTAAACTGAATTTATTTCGTGAGGAACTGACCCATGGAATTTACTTTAGAACATCAGGTTTACAAAGATCAGCGTTTTATTCGCCCAATATTGAGCATGGGATGCGTTCTAAGCATTGTATGGTTGGCTGGTTGTACCACGACATCAACGATATCCTCCGTTGAACGTGAACGCTATTTAGCCTCATTTATTGGTCAATCGAGCCAAACGATTCAAGCAGAACTTAATCTCAGCAAACTCGGCTATCAAAGAACCTCTCCCGTAGAGGTCAGTTCAGACTACCTTCGTTATCGTGTCGCACGCCCGATCAGTATTCCTTTACCGATGGCGGAAAATCCTGCGATGGGCATGGGCAGCGGCGCTGCTGTGCCGATTCCCAGTGGAAATACACGCTATGAGGTTGAGTTAAACTGCCTTATTCAATTTCGCATAAAGCATAATATTGCAACTGATGTCCGATTAACTGGTCGCACCTGTTAGCGCATCAATTCTAGGATTGATAATTTGTAGGCATAAAAAAACGCAGCATAAACGCTGCGTTTTTTGATTCGCCATTAGTTCAATGCAGAAACTACAGCTTGACCCATTTCAACAGTACCGACTTGAGTACTGCCTTCTGACATGATGTCACCTGTACGTAAGCCTTGATCTAAGACATTACCTACAGCATCTTCAATTGCTTTTGCCGCCGCTTCTTCACGGAAGGTATAACGTAGCATCATAGCAACAGACAGAATTGTTGCTAATGGGTTCGCAATGTTTTGACCTGCGATGTCTGGTGCTGAACCGTGGCAAGGTTCATACATACCTTTACCATTTTCATCTAAAGAAGCCGATGGCAGCATGCCGATAGAACCGGTTAACATCGCCGCTTCATCAGACAAGATATCGCCGAACAAGTTACCTGTCACGATTACATCAAACTGTTTTGGCGCACGGACCAATTGCATGGCAGCATTGTCAACGTACATATGAGACAAGTTAATTTCAGGATACTGCTCTTCTTTTAACGCAGTTACGGTTTGTTTCCAAAGCTCAGTCACTTCTAGCACGTTGGCTTTATCCACTGAACACACTTTACCACCACGTAAGTTCGCCATTTCAAAAGCAACTTTGGCAATACGCTTGATTTCAGATTCAGCATATACGTCAGTATTGAAACCTTGTTTTTCGCCGTTTTCGAGTTCACGAATACCACGTGGTTGACCGAAATAGATCCCGCCAGTTAACTCACGTACGATCAAGATATCCAGACCTGCTACGATTTCAGGTTTTAAGCTCGACGCATCTGCAAGCTGCGGATAAAGAATGGCTGGACGTAAATTAGCAAATAAATTTAATTCTGAACGAATTTTTAATAGGCCACGTTCTGGACGAATTGAACGCTCAATGGTATCCCACTTAGGACCACCCACTGCACCCAATAAAATCGCATCAGCAGTCTTCGCTTGTGCTGCTGTTACGTCTGGATATGGTGAACCGTGCGCATCGATCGCTGCACCACCTAAAAGACCTTGTTCCCAAGTCAAACCTAAGTTGAATTTCTCGTTTACACGTGTCAGCACTTGTTCAGCCGCTTTCACGATTTCAGGACCAATACCATCACCTGGTAAAATCAAAATATGTTTTGACATGAGTCTTTCCATTTATACGCTGGCTTGATTACCAGTCAGATTTAAAGTTTCTTTTCTACAAACTCACCAAGTCCTGTGAGGACATTGTAGGGTCGGCAGAAACGTCGAATTGTTTTTGCACCTTGCTTTAAGTCTACACAGAGCGGATCAGGCGCAGATTTATCCAGTAAACTGCCTCTGTTTTTTGAACGCTCACGGTACATTTTAAAGGTGTACTCGTGTTTGGACCTAAAGTTGTGAATGACATGCAAGCGCTCTGCTTTTTCCTGAGAAATTGGATAATAGCGAATCACGACTTCATGCTGACCTGAAGGTACAGACAAATACAAAGGATTAGGCTCAGACAATGAACGACCATTCAACCGTACAATGCCTGCTTTAATCGCAGCACGTTGTACATGTTGATTATTTGGATCAACCACCTGTATTTGATCAAAACGCTCAAATTCACAATGCGCTGTACCTGCACAGTAAATCAGAGCATTATTTTTTGTACTTTCAGTTTCTTTCACATTTTTAATGCGTGCCGTGTCAAAGCTTTGACAGGCAGAGAGCGTTGCGAACAGCGCTCCCGTTACAACCAGCTGACCGAAGAACTTTTTCATTTTTCGAACCCAACCTGTTCAATTCTGGCTAACGTATAAATTTTGTTTCGCCTGATATTAGCAAGACTTAAGCCGACTGACTACTAAGAAGTTCTACAGTGACACTGACTTAAGCTTTAATTTCTGCAAATACCCAAGGGCGAGATGCTTTGGTTTTTTCTTCATAAGCGCGAATATCATCGGCTGCTTGTAAGGTTAAACCGATATCATCCAAGCCATTCAATAGGCAGTGTTTACGGAATGGATCGACTTCAAATGTAAATGCTTCACCACTCGGTGTACGTACTTCTTGCGCAGCCAAATCAATGGTTAATTGATAGCCTTCAGATGCAGCACATTCTTTAAATAACTGATCTACGATCTCTTCAGACAAGATCACTGGCAACATGCCATTTTTAAAGCTGTTATTAAAGAAAATATCCGCATAGCTTGGTGCAATGACAGTACGGAAACCATATTCTTCTAATGCCCAAGGCGCATGCTCACGGCTCGAACCACAACCAAAGTTTGCACGAGAGATCAAAATCGACGCACCTTGATAACGCGGTTTGTTCAATTCGAAATCGGGGTTAATCGGACGTTTTGAAATGTCCTGACCTAAATAGCCTTCATCCAAATAGCGCAACTCATCAAATAAGTTGGCTCCGAAGCCTGTACGCTTAATAGATTTCAAAAACTGTTTTGGAATAATTAAATCTGTATCAACATTGGCACGGTCTAATGGTGCAACGATACCTTGTTCAACGGTATATTTTTTCATGCGATTTGCTCCTATTAGCCCTGATTAGAAGGTACGAACGTCAACGAAGTGACCTGCAATTGCCGCAGCTGCTGCCATTGCTGGACTCACCAAATGCGTACGACCACCATTACCTTGACGACCTTCGAAGTTACGGTTAGACGTTGATGCACAGTGCTCACCCGGTTGCAACTTGTCAGCATTCATTGCCAAACACATTGAGCAACCCGGCTCACGCCATTCAAAGCCTGCTTCAATTAAGATTTTATCTAAGCCTTCTGCTTCTGCTTGTGCTTTAACTAAACCTGAACCCGGAACCACCATGGCTTGTTTAATCGATGCCGCCACTTTTTTGCCTTTGGCCACTTCAGCCGCTGCACGAATATCTTCGATGCGTGAGTTGGTACATGAACCAATGAATACACGGTCTAATTGGATATCTGCCAAAGCTTGACCCGCTTCTAAGCCCATATAGTTGTATGCACGTGTCCAGTCATTACGCTGTACGTCATCTTTGGCTTGTTCTAAAGTTGGCACTGCTTGAGATACAGGAATCACCATCTCAGGAGAAGTCCCCCAAGACACTTGTGGCTCAATATCTTCACCTTGCAATACCACAACAGTATCAAAATGCGCACCTTCATCAGACACTAAAGTATTCCAATACTCTACTGCAGCGTCCCACTGTTCGCCCTTCGGTGCATACGGACGGTCTTTCACATAGGCAATGGTTTTGTCATCGACAGCCACCATACCCACGCGCGCGCCACCTTCGATCGCCATGTTACATACCGTCATACGACCTTCGATCGACATATCACGGAACACTTGACCACCAAATTCAATCGCGTGACCTGTACCACCCGCCGTACCGATTTTTCCGATAATCGCTAAAACCACGTCTTTAGGAGTTACGCCTTGACCCAATTGACCATCAACACGCACCAACATATTCTTCATTTTCTTTTGAACTAAGCATTGAGTCGCCAATACGTGTTCAACTTCCGATGTGCCGATACCATGAGCCAAGCAACCAAATGCACCATGCGTTGCAGTATGTGAGTCACCACATACCACGGTCATACCGGGCAAGGTTAAACCTTGTTCAGGCCCCACCACGTGCGCGATCCCTTGGCGTACATCGTTGATGTCAAACTGGGCAACATCAAAAGTTTTACAGTTGTCATCTAAAGTTTGCACTTGGATACGTGAGGTATCATCTTCAATACCCGCAATACCTTCAGCACGCTCCTTAGTAGACGTAGGTACGTTATGGTCTGGCGTTGCCACGTTAGCGCTTAAACGCCATGGTTTACGACCTGCAAGTTGTAGCCCTTCAAAGGCTTGTGGAGAAGTCACTTCATGCAATAAATGACGGTCGATATACAATAATGAAGAGCCATCATCTCGTTGTTTTACTAGATGGTCATCCCACAATTTGTCATACAAGGTTTTTTTTATTTGGGTTTCCGCTTTTTGGGTTTCGCCTGCCATGTCGATTTGCTCCACTGGACTGGGTAAATTCTTTCGTTAAATCGATTATAACCACGTATTCACATAAATCTAATTTATCATTTTTATTAGTTTAAAAACTTATAGGAATGATATTTAACTGCTGATTTCCGCTGCATTTTAATCACCATTGATGCGTTCAAAACACGCTCACTTCAATACTTTCAGCAGATGAAACTTTAGAATTTTCTCCGACTTTTTGATCACTTTCTGCCATTTTTAAGCAGTGATTTAGAAATTCAATGATCATAAATTGAATTTTCTCTTTTACATTGCAAATAAGAATCATTATTATTAACTCATTGCCAAGATTTATCAATTTAACAAGGAGCATTCTCATGGCACACATTAACAAGTTCGTCGAAAATAATCAGCGCATGTTCAAAAAAACCTTGAGCTATTACATTATGCATATCACGGTTGCGATGTTGGTTGGTTATTACGTGACAGGCAGTATTGCAATGGCCATTACCTTAAGTTTACTTGAACCAACTGTTCAAGCGGTTGCCTTTTTCTTCCACGAAAAAGCATGGGAAAAGAAAGATAAAGCTGTAGAGGAAAATATCCCCGCTTAATCCAATCCTGCTCCTTGTAAAAAAACCACCATCACGGTGGTTTTTTTAATGACCTTAAAACGTTCTTTTACTCTATCCACTTTAACTTTCTATTCATTTCATCCTATAGATTCAATTGTAGACAGATCATCAAAGCTTGGGTTTTTGTTGTAAGACCAGCTGATCATGCGCCTCGATCAATTGTTCTATCGCAAGAATCAGTTTGTTTTTTGCCGCATTACACTCGGCAGCTGCACGGTTTTCGTCGTCTTCGTCATCTGCGATTTCATATATTGCACAGCGCTTTTCGACTGTCCCTTCAAAAATATCCAATAAATTTTTAATGTGTTTAATATCCATCGCCTTCTCCCTGTGAGGTACGCCATCGCTAATCGATGCCGCCTTGACTGTACCTGTTGCTTTAATTATTCAATGAAAGTATGTCCCCCAAGCCATCAAAACTTGAGTTCATTTTTTGTTTTAGTTCAATGCCGAGTTAAAAAGAAACGCCATCGCTCCTCTTTAATTTAAACGGTTGACGTACTTTCCAGCCGTGTATTTTTTATATTATGCATAACTCTGGTTTCGGTTTAAAAAATAACTTTGTAACAGCGCATTTGAGCTGAAAATGTCACAGCCCAATCTTAAATCATGCAGTGACCAAGTACTCAAATAACACTATTGAACCCTGAAAATCCCCTCAGATTTAAAGCGTCATCTGGCTTGAACGCCTAGTTTTAAATCAAAAGATACAACTTTTCCTTTGATTTATTCTTAAAATATTATAACAATGAGACTACGCATAAAAATTCTTTATAGGAATGAAGATGAATCTCGCAGCCTTTGAAGCCTTTGTAAAAGTCATGGAAACTGGTTCGATCTCTTTGGCAGCAGATCAGCTCTTCATTACGCAACCTGCTGTGACCAAGCGTATTCACAGTTTAGAAGAATACTTCGGTGTCAAACTTTTTGAATCCGCGGGTCGTGGTGTTCAAGCGACGCATGCGGCAAACTCTCTCTTGCCAAAAGTAAAAAGCTGGCTGAATGAATTGGGTGATATTCACCATACGCTCAGCCATGAGCAAGGTCAGGTTCAAGGTAAACTGAAAATTGGTACCAGCCATCATATCGGCTTACACCATTTACCGGCGCATTTGCGTCAATATGTACAACAGTTTCCAGAAGTGACCTTAGATGTACACTTTGTTGATTCTGAACAAGCCCATGAGCAAGTTTTAGCTGGCGACTTAGAGTTGGCTTTTTTGACTTTACCGCCACAAGGTGACAGCCGTTTAAAATACATCACGACATGGAATGATCCATTGGTATTCGTGGTTGCGCCTTTCCATCCTTTGGCGCAAGTTGAACATTTAACCTTAGAAGATTTGATCCAATACCCAAGTCTTTTACCTGCGGCGCAAACCTATACCAGTCAAATTACTTTGGCTGAGTTTGAAAAGTATGGCCTGAAGCCAAAAGTCACCATGAGCAATAACTCACTTGAGTCGATTCGCATGTTGGTTTCAATTGGTCTCGGTTGGTCAGTCCTTCCTAAAACATTATTGAACCAAGATTTAAAACAATTGAATTTACCTTCAAACATGAATCGTCAATTGGGGATGGTATGGCATCCAGGCCGTACTCAATCACTTGCTGCACAAAAACTGGTTGAATTGATGAAACACATCTAATTCATTTTTTGCCTACAAAATTCAATTATTAATCAAGCCACCGCTATGGTGGCTTTTTTTAGTGATCTGTTTGAGCATTTAGAAAAAGCAAATGATTTTCTATATGTTGAATGATCGCTTAAATTTCTTTTGCATTAAAAATGGGATCACCTTTTTCAGCCGATCCCATTAAATACCAAGGCGGACCCGTCAGTTTTACTTCGTCAACGAATCTTCATGTAATGATTCATTCAATTGATCGACAATAATCGCCCATTCACCATCTGACTTAATTTTTTCGGCCAAGAACTGACGCTGAGCATCTGTCCAATAGTCTGCTTCGGTAATTTTAGTTTGGGCACTGAGTTGATGCGTCACGATAAATAAAGCAATCGCGTCTTCACTCGAATCTAAACCCAGTTGTTCAAATAGATGAGTCATGCGTGGACGTACACTCATTGTCATTCTCCGTGTTAAAACTTATTGTTTATGGATACAAAATTATTCTGTTTTAAGGATATAACACGGAACGAACACGCACTCAATTACAGAATACTATAGCGGTGAAAATTGAATAAAAGGCAAACTGAGCATAATCATCACGACCGATTGAATAAATACCAACAACAAAGGCAGCCCCCAGTTCACTCCGCCTTCTTCAGCAAACACCTGCTCACTATATTTCGGCTGCTGCATATAGGCTTTGGTCTTTTGCACCGCAAAATCGCTATAAAGCCGCTTTCCGATGCCAGCGAGTATGAGGTTAGGAATCAATGCTAGCCCCATCAAGACTTGATCAGGCACTCCGATGATGAGTGCCAACATACTAATCAAAAAACCAACCGCAAAGAATAAGAAGAAATAGCGATACATCTTCCGATAGAGTAACCAATAGGGCCCAAAAATTAACCCCGCCCAACTCAGGCCACTGTTCTGCCCACCTTGTTGTTCTATGAACTTTAAATAAGATTGAGCACGTGGCCCTATAAAGATTTGAATTAAATGTTTAAAAGAAGCTTCTGTCTGCATATAGAGCGATAGTTCAAATTAGTGAGCTGAAGTTTAATCAAAAGGACGTCAAATAAAAAAGCATCTAATGATGCTTTTTTATCATATCTATTTTTAGGCTTGAATTGACCAGTCTTGAATGTCCCAACCTTGTTCTTTTGCAAGGACTTCTAAACGGTCATCTGGGTTAATTGCAAAGGCATGATCGGCATATTCCAATAGGAAGCGGTCATTAATCGAATCTGAATAGGCCCAAGATTCTGTCACATCACGACCTTCTAACCATTGATTCAAACGGACTAATTTGCCCTTTTGGTAGCACGGAGTATTAATCACTTTACCCGTATATTTACCATCCACAACTTCGGCATTGGTCGCAATGATTTCAGTAATACCAAATTCACGAAAAATCGGTGCGGTAATAAAATCAGACGTTGCGGTGATCCCGACCAATTGATGCCCTGCATCTTGATGGCGCTGAATGGCAGCAAAGCCCTCTGGACGCATTTGCGCACGAATGACTTTTTTCATAAACAACTGATGTAACTCAGTTAAGTAGGCATTGTCATGTTGAGTTAAAAACTCAAATACAAATTCATTATAAGCAATCGGGTCAAGCTGGCCTTTTTTATAATCATCATAAAATTTATCATTCATGGCACGATGATGAATTGGATCAACCAAGCCTTCATTGACCAAAAACTCCCCCCAAGAATGGTCTGAGTCGGTATTTAATAAGGTGTGATCAAGGTCAAACAGTGCCAATTTCATGAAAATACTCGTAAAAGCTGAAATTTAAGAAAAAAATTGTAAATCTATCTCCGCTAGTCGATAGAAATTCGTTAAGATCATAACAATTTTAACATTTTTACACTTTGCTTTTTCGAGATGGACACAGAAATAAACGTCCCCGTGAGCAAAGTCATAAATTACACAATATTTAGGTAGCCAAATGATCGATTCAGAAGGTTTCCGACCCAACGTCGGGATCATTTTGGCAAACGACATTGGACAAGTTTTATGGGCAAAGCGCATTGGTCACAATGCCTGGCAATTTCCACAAGGAGGTATCCAACATGGAGAAACCCCCGAACAGGCACTTTACCGTGAGCTGAGAGAAGAAGTTGGCTTACTGCCCCAACACGTCCAGGTGATAGCACAAACCCAAGGGTGGTTGCGCTATCGTTTGCCACATCGGTATATACGTACGGATTCAGACCCCGTTTGTATTGGTCAAAAACAAAAGTGGTTTTTATTAAAACTGACGGCTTCGGCACAGCATATTCAGCTGGATTTGTCAGACCCACCAGAGTTTGATCAATGGCAATGGGTCAGCTATTGGTACCCTTTGGGTCAAGTGGTGAATTTTAAACGCGATGTATATCGTAAAGCCATGGTGGAGCTGTGCAATCAGCTTCCGCAAAAACCGTAAAAATTTGCAGAATGGATGCAGATTTTTAGGATGAGTGTTGTTATAAATAAAGCAGAATAAATTTTGGAGCAGACACGATGTCGAACATGCAACTGGATACCTTAAGACGCATAGTCCAAGAGATTAATGCGTCGGCCAGTTTGCATGAATCTTTAGACATTATGGTCAATCAAGTGGCCGAAGCCATGCATGTGGATGTCTGCTCAATCTACTTGCTTGATGAACGAAATCATCGTTATTTACTAATGGCTTCTAAGGGTTTAAACCCTGAAGCCGTTGGGCATGTCTCTTTGCATACCAGTGAGGGTTTGGTCGGCTTAGTTGGACAACGTGAAGAAATCGTCAACTTAGACAATGCACCCAAACACGAACGCTTTATGTATCTGCCAGAAACGGGGGAAGAAATTTACAATTCCTTCCTCGGTGTTCCGGTGATGTATCGCCGTAAAGTTATGGGCGTCTTGGTGGTTCAAAACAAAGAGCCTCAAGACTTTAGCGAAGCTGCCGAATCTTTCCTCGTGACCCTGTGCGCTCAACTTTCAGGGGTGATTGCCCATGCACATGCCGTCGGGAATATTGAAGTCTTTCGTAAACCAAACAACCTCCCTGCCTATAAAACTTTCCAAGGTATTTCAGGTTCAGGCGGTATTGCGCTAGGTCGTGCAGTCATCCTGTATCCACCTGCTGATTTGGCTTCAGTCCCCGATCGTGAAGCCGATGACATCAGTGAAGAACTCGAATTACTCGACAATGCCATAGACGCAGTTCGTCAAGAAATTTTGTCTCTCGATGAAAAGATGCAAGATGCCCTCATGGCCGAAGAGCGGGCATTATTTAGCGTGTTCTTGCGGATGCTCGATGCCAATGCCCTCCCCGCGGAAATCAAAAGTGAAATTCGTGACGGTAACTGGGCACAAGGTTCGGTACGCATTGTTATTGATAAACATATTGCGCTCTTTGCACAGATGGAAGATGACTATCTCCGCGAACGTGTTTCAGACTTAAAAGATCTAGGGCGTCGTATCTTGGCCTTTTTGCAAGAAGCAGATGCCAGTCACCGTGAAATCACCGATGAAAGCATTTTAATTGGTGAGGAAATTTCTACGGCTGCCTTGGTTGAACTCCCTGTCGATAAAATAGCGGCGATTGTAACCACTGAAGGTGCCATGAACTCACACATGGTGATTGTGGCACGTGCCCTCGGTATTCCAACCGTAGTCGGTGTGACTGAACTACCAATTAATACCCTCGATGATGTCGAAATGATTGTCGATGCACATCAAGGTCGTGTATTCATCAATCCACCTCGTCGTTTACGCACACGTTATAAAGAGATTCAAAAAGAAGAAGAGCAAATTGCTAAAGATCTGAAGCAATACGAAACCAAAGATGCCATCACCCCTGACGGTGTTGCAGTTCGATTGTTTGTAAATACTGGCTTGATGATCGATGTGGTTCGCGGTGTACAACGTGGCGCCAAAGGTGTCGGTCTATACCGTTCTGAAATTCCGTTTATGCTGCGTGATCGCTTCCCTGGTGAAGAAGAACAGCGCGCTATTTATCGTCAACAGCTCAGTCATTTTGCCAATAAACCAGTGGTGATGCGTACCCTCGATATTGGTGCAGATAAAGACCTGCCTTATTTCTCGATTGAAGAAGAAAACTCAGCACTGGGTTGGCGTGGAATTCGCTTTACCCTCGATCATCCTGAGATTTTTTCAGCCCAAATTCGTGCCATGCTCAAAGCCAGTATTGGCCTGAACAACTTGCATATATTGCTGCCGATGGTGACCAGTGTCAGCGAAGTCGAAGAAGCGTTGTATTTGCTCGATCGTGACTGGCAAGCGGTGCAAGAAGAAGAACAGGTGAAAATTACCAAACCCAAAATCGGCATCATGGTCGAAGTGCCGAGTGTGCTGTTACAGATCGATGAGTTTGCTGAATTGGTTGACTTCTTCTCGGTCGGATCTAACGATTTAACCCAATACTTACTTGCGGTTGACCGTAATAACCCACGGGTTGCCAATGTCTATTCACACTCACACCCAGCCGTACTTCGTGCGCTGACTCGCTTGGTGCAAGAATGTCATAAATACGACAAGCCGATTAGTATTTGTGGAGAAATGGCCGGTGATCCACTCACAGCTATTTTACTGATGGCGATGGGCTTTAATACCCTATCGATGAGTTCGAGTAATATCCTCAAAGTCCGTAAAGCCATCTGCCATGTGCCGATGCCAGATGCAAAAGAGCTCTTGGATCGTGCTTTGAGCATGAATAATCCACTGATGGTGAAAAGCATGATGGAGTACTACTTCAAGACTCATGGTCTTGGTGATATGGTGAAATCGGCAACCCGAATCGTGAGTGCTTAAGAACACTCATGTAAAATAATAAAATGAGGTGATGATGGATTTTTTATTTTTTCTGGCTTTTGTCGCAATTGCCTTTTATATGACAAAGATCCATCCGCAACTCAAACAAAAAATGTTAGAGCTGCAACACGATACACCGATTGAAAAAGTATCCTCAACTCGACCTAGACCGCCCCAAGCACAACAAGTCAATATACGCCCAACCAAGCCAACAAAATCCAAAGCTCCGGTCAGCCGCTCTCGTATTCCCCCCTTACTCGGTATAGAAATTACTGCGTCACAGCAGCGCCGCTTAGGTAAAAATGATCCATCGGTGCTGGCTGCACAGCGCGCCAAACAGCTAAATCAGACGCAGCACAGCGACGCAACATGGTTTGAGCAATTGACTAGTCAGGTGGAACACGTACTTCAGCAACCTAATAACGCCGTAAAACATCAAAGCACAGCGTCTAGACCACAACAAAAATCCACATTCAACAAAATGTTTGAAGACTTATTTTCAAAATAAGCGGTGTTTTAATGTTCAATATTTCAACTCAAAACCAATGCTTTAAATCCTGCATGGAACCACCTAAATGAACGTTGGTATCTTATTATTCAACGAAGTTGAAGTCTTAGATGCCGCGGGGATTTCTTCGGGGATCCATGCATCGCTTTATATTGTGGCCAAATTGCATGGCTTAGAGATTGCGAAGCAAACAGCAAAACGTATGGAATATGATGTGGAATTTGTTTAAGCAGATGTTGAAGCCGAATCATTTAGTAGACTAAAAACTGAGAACATACACTGAAATAAAAAGGGAGATAATCATTCGAATATCCCCCTTTTTTGTGCTTTGCATAGCCGCGTTTTGCATTTTTCTTTCGATCTACAAAAGTTTGGCTTTTGTTAAAATCGTTCATGTGTTTTGCCACAAAGTTGCGAACTTCAACTTCAGGCAGGACTTTTTTCTTTGCCATTTGCATTCACCTTTTTGCCTATACAGCACCCTCGTACTGTAGTGCATATATTGGTCTATTTTTAGATTTTTTCAAGCACTTTCCTATGGCTTTTTGATACAGCGTAGTTAGTCCCATGTCCATAAAAAATTGTTTTCCCACATTATTCCCATCTCCAAAACCCTCTCCCATTAAGCATAGGTATCTACACATTTTTTATAAATTGAATGCGATCTGAGCAATCGCATTCAGCTCATCAGACGAATACTCTGACAACAACTGAAGAGTGTTCAATAGTATTGAAAGCCCTGCCAGTATGGC